>NZ_JAMFRV010000500.1 GCF_026224925.1 Pseudomonas sp.
CGCTGTAGCTGGTATAACCATACTCCAACGTCAACATGTCGAATGGGCGCGAGTCAAATGGACCTTTTGCGAATACTCGAAGCCCGTAATACAAGTCAAACAGGTTGCGATCTTCTGGCGCAGACATCCAGGTAAAGCCGGCATAAAGACCGCGTGATGCGATGGCGCTGTTGAACTGGTAGAACTGGTAGTCGCCCAGTACATAACCTGCGTAGTTGTCATCACTGCGTTCACTACTCAAGAACTTGGTATAGTCCGACGTGTTATAAATATAACCGGTACGCAACCATGCGTATGGGGTGCCTGGGGTCGCAGCGCGCTTATAACCAAGTTCGTCTATGTACAGCTCGCCGCCATGCTTTACGCTCAGGTCAAGTTCGCCTAAATGGCGGTCGATCTCCGCCCCCATACCGTCGGGACTGATACTGCGTTGAACACCGAACTTATTGTAAAAGTTGCCGAGATTCAAGGTCACGTTGGCTGCAGGGCTAGAAACGGGCGCGTGGCTCAATCCGACCTGATAGGGTATAAGCGCCTGCAGACCTTGGGTACCACCCGCTAGCGTGCCGCCAGTGAACGGGCCGACAAACTCCAAGTCGTTGGGCAGCACACCGATTTTGAATTCGACGGTTTTATCCCACAGGCTCTGATAATAAGCGATACGCGTGTAGCTGAACTTCGATGACGGATTCACTTCATCCCAGCTGGAGTAGTAACTTCCAACCCCAAAGATGAATTGGCCATTTTCCAGGCCAACGTGCCCCAGATCGTACGTAACCCCTGCCACCAAATTCGACGAGTAAGTGGGACGCTCCCCGCTATAGGCCTGCGGATTGTGCCGGTCGTGATCAAGGTAATTGTTAGTGAAATTGGACATGTCCAATATATTGAAACCGATCCCGTGGTCAGCAAGATCATTACGCAGGCCATCCGCGTTACCGAGGATACTTTCGGACGGCGGTGGCAACTCGGTCAGTTGGCCGTGCTCAACCAATGCATCAATCTTCGCGAACTGCTTTTTACGTTCGATAATTTGACCAAGTAATTGACTGTCCGGCAGTGCTTTTTTCATAACCGTCGGATCAATCAGCGGAAACGGCTGATTCAGCTCCGGGGCAACCTGCCCAACTAACACTTCGTGGGTTGGCGTTGTTTCCGCACGAGCATTCAAAGAATGAGCTGCCCATAAAGCCAAGGATGCCGCGAGCGTAATGCGTACAAGTTCAGGTGCACGCGTACGGATTCGGTTCGTCCCTATTGAGTTGGGCCGCATACTATTTCCTTTTATTATTGTTGTCAGTGTTCATCTGCGTTTACAGACGGCCAAACGCAGGCGCGAGCCATGGCCGCATTGCTGTTCACGGAATTGCGTATTCAGAAGATAGTTTTTTTGAACCGCACTATGTCACGTTGGTAGCGATAGAAATCAGCGGCTGTTTCGGTGACTTGGCGGACATGCACAACAAGCCAAACGCAAGAACCGGGAGTATCGGAAACAGCATCAAACCCATTCTGTACGAGCCGCTTTTATCGAAAGCCATACCCAGCGCGATGGGTCCGATGATGGCGCCCAGCAGAGTGACCGCAAAGGCGCTGCCAAAGATCCGAGCGTAAGCCAATCGGCCAAATCGACGAGCAATGAGATAACCCAAAATATCGATTTCGGCGCCCTGTGTTGCACCTATTAGAAAGCTGGCGGGCAACGCCCAATTCAGCCCTTCCAATAGCATCAGGAAACCGACCAACTGGCACGAGAGAAAGATACCGGCCACGGTGCGGGTGTGAAGATGATCCAGCAAGGCACCACCAAAAAGTCGCCCGGACAATGACCCGGCAGATCCAGCAGCAACGATGCCGGCAATCTGAGTGGCGGATGCACCCCAATCCGACAGCATCGCGGGTAGATGAAAACTGGAACCCACAGCGCCAAAAAGCACCAGAACAAAGGCCAGCGAATACAGCCAGAAATCGCGCGTTGCCATGGCGCGTCCCAGGGTTAAACCGACCTGGCTGAGTTGGCCTTGTTCATCGCGGCGTTCAGCCTCGGGAATCGCCCCCTTATTGTCACGAACAAACACCGCGAGATTAACCAGGCCAATGACCAGGGCAATCGCCCCAGCCACCACAAACGCTTCCCGCCAGCCGTGCAGTTCGATGTTTTGCGAAATAAGGTACGAGAACCCGCCGGTGCCGACCGCGAGGCCCGACGAGGTAATGGCAAAGGCAAGACCCAGGTGTTTGTCGAACCAGCGTTGGGTCAAAAACAAGAAGGCCGGATAACTCGCCAAATTGCCTAACGCAACACTCAGCGCCGTGATCGCAACAAAGGCGCCGAAGGAGTGCGTGAGCGACAAGCACATGTAGCTGCCACATCCCAACACCGTACCCACCAGTGCGACCCGAGTCGCCCCAAAGCGGTCGACGAGGTAACCGGCCAGCGGCATCACCAGGGCGTTACATACGGCAGCGGCCGAAATAATGATGGAAAATTCGGTACGCGACCACCCGAACTCCCCTGCCACCGACTTCATAAACAGACCCAAAGGAATCAACAGAATGGCGGGCGGCGCTATGCTCATCCCGAGAAAGCATCCAACCAGTACTGACCAACGTTTCATGTCTTGTTTCCTTATTATTGTAATGGCACACGAACTGGCAATTGGAGCCTGCAGACCGCTTGACGCACCTTGAGAAAACGGTGCGTCGGAGTGAGCCCCTCCCCGTTTAGCCGGTATGTCCTCCGACACCAGGAGCGCCGCGTTTCACGGTGGTGATACTGACCTCATCAAAGGCACTCTCGCGTCAGCACGCCGGTTCTCGCAGGCGGCAGTGGCTGGGACAGCACGAACAGTTTTGGCTATCGCTCATGGTGAGATTCTCTTGTCGTTTGAATCAGGAACCCGATTTGGCTTTTTACGAGCCTACTTCTACCCGCCAATTATATCAACACCAGTTGAGATAATTGGCGATGGAATGATCACAACAGGGCAAAAATAGCGACCACAAGTGGTGTGCGGCGTGGTCACCAGCATTTGAGTGATAGGCTCGCGCGCGGCTGATCGAGAGAAGTTGCTTCAATTCCAGCAAGCTCTGGGCTCATCAACGTGTGGGAAACAATGCTCGGAAACGCAGCCAGTAGCGCGAGCGCGCTCTTATACGGCCTCTGCGATAGGCCGTAATCGGTCGAGGCTGTGTGAAAACACATTCTATTTTGAGGTTCGCATTGACAAGTTGGCATCGAAACAACTCGCCTTTCAGCATTCATGGCGCAATACAGTTCCACGTGCGTCCTAAACGCATTCAAAAGTATTTAGGTCATACATCACGACCCCGTACCTCCCAGCATCAACCATCACGCAACGGCCCGATGGCGCCGAATCATCTCATCTCGATTTTTTACAACGAGCCCCTTACATGACTATTCAATGCCCAAGCTGCAACTCAGCGTCAGTCATCACAAAAGACATCGCAAGGAAACTTGGTGCCCTCATTGGCACCGTCGGTGGCGCCGCCCAAGGAGTCACCGGGGCACTGGCCGGCGCAGAAGTAGTGCGGTAATAGGACTTGTAGCTGGCCCTGCAGGAATTGCCGCCGGCGGTCTTGCAGGAGCAATACTTGGCGGATTGGCAGGTGCAGCCACAGGCTGCATTGCTGGCGCGAAGCTGGGTGAGATCATCGATGAACGCGTTTTGGACAATTACCATTGTCTCGCTTGCGGACTCATGTTCAGCTTGCGTCATTGCGTCTGATCAACGCATGGTCCTGCCGACCTCAAACGCGAAATACCGCTTCTTCCCGCTTTACCTCTAGCACGCCCCTCGCTCGCCCATCAAACCAAGCACACCGGCTCATCCCTGCTGATCTCTCAGCGGCTTCGCCGTGCGCGTAAGAAAAGGAAAATATCCATGGCACATCTCATCGAACAAATGGCCTACGTTGGCAGCGCACCTTGGCATGGCCTCGGCAACCATTTCTCCCCTCAGCAGCCATTGGATGTCTGGCAAAAAGAAGCAGGCATGAATTGGGAAATTCAAGAGTCTGAAGTGTGGTTCATGGCTAATGCCATAGGTAACCTGGGCACCATCCATTCATATCCGGACCAGAAGGTCCTTTACCGCTCAGATACCAAAGAAGCTCTGTCAGTCGTATCGAAACGCTACCAGGTCGTACAGCCTCATGATGTTTTGGAGCTCTACTGTGACCTTACGGAGGCCTCAGGCTACGAACTGGAAACCGCCGGCGTCCTTACTCGGGCCGCGCAGTTCGCCAGATCGTGCGGATGTAACCACTGCCATTTACTAAAGCCCCTGGGCAACCGGGAGCTTTGTTGAATTCAAGTGGAGGGATGGAAGATGGAGAGCCCGTTTTCATGGGCAGTCGATGGCTACGGCAAGCAGTTCGTGTGCTGGCGAGATTCGAACATAAGCAGATACGTGCTGTTCTCGCCGCTATCGAACATTTACTTGGGTGAATGCATCGAACTGCTCGAACAGCAGTATTTCCCAGCAGAACAACTGCTGCCGAAACCGGGGCAGCAAGAGCTGTTCGCAGCCTAACCCACACCTTTCTCATGCAGCTAGGTAGCTGGCTGTAAAGCCACCGCATAACCGCCCTATGGGCAAGAGTACCTATATGCGAACAGTTGAAGAAGTTGAAAAGGAAGTTGGCTGGACGGAAGAAGAGGCTTCGCACTGCGGTTGTTACATGGCTCCAGAGCCTTGCCATCGATGCTGGTCGTTGGGTTGGGCGCTTGGTGGGCCGGATGTCATACCTAGCCCTACCCGCTTTCATGGGAAGAGCAATCGATACTGTTCGCCGAGCTGCCGGCACACCTGCAGACGATGGCAATGTTCAAGGTGAACACTGGATGCCGCGAGCAAGAGGTTTGTAAGCTTCAGTGGGATTGGGAGATAGCCGTGCCGGAGTTAGAAACGAGCGTTTTTCTGATTCCGGCAGGATTTGGCGGGCGAAGCGCAAAGGCCGGTGTAAAAAACCGGGATGAGCGCCTGGTGGTGATGAATAGCGTTGCGAAGTCGGTGCTGGAAGGTCAGCGCGGCAAGCACCCGCTGTTCGTGTTCCCGTTTGGGAAGCCTGATGTCGACGGGAACGAGACGACCGTGCACCGCATGAACGACTCAGCTTGGAAGAAGGCGCGAATCAGGGCGGCTAAGAAATGGCAGGAAAAGTACTTGAGGCCAGCACACGACGGATTTTTGCGAATCCGTATTCATGACCTCAAGCATTCTTTCGGCAGAAGGCTGCGCGCCGCCGGAGTGACCGAGGAAGACCGGAAAGCTTTGCTCGGACACAAGAACGGTAGCATCACCAGTCACTACTCGGCGGCAGAACTGGATCAACTGATTGCGGCTGCAAATAAGGTATCAGTAACCGACTCGCGCGCACCAGCGCTGACGATCCTGAAGAGGAAGCAGGTATGAAGAAAAACCCTAGGGTCACTCGGAATGTCACTAGGGCAAAAACAACAAAGCCACCAAAAGGCGGCTAAGTCATTGAAAAATATGGTCGGGACGGAGTGATTCGAACACTCGACCCCTAGCACCCCATGCTAGTGCGCTACCGGACTGCGCTACGCCCCGACTAGGCGTGAATCTATTTTCGCATCTGCGAAACACGATCAGGAATATAGCCTAAGCGTTTGAATTAATAAAGTATGTTCCGACAAACTTACTTGCGCAGGACACCCAATACATCCTCCAGTTCTGAAATCATCTGGCGGATCATTTGTTTGTACTGGGTCGTGTCGTCCTTGGCTTCATCGCTGGACATGCGCAAGCGTGCGCCGCCAATGGTGAAACCCTGGTCGTAGAGCAAGGCGCGGATCTGCCGGATCATAAGCACGTCTTGTCGCTGATAATACCGGCGGTTTCCGCGTCGTTTGACCGGATTGAGTTGAGGAAACTCCTGCTCCCAATAACGCAAAACGTGCGGTTTTACCGCGCAGAGCTCGCTGACTTCACCAATGGTGAAGTAGCGTTTGCCTGGAATGGGCGGTAGCTCGTCGTTATGACTTGGTTCCAGCATAAGCCTCAACTCGGGCCTTCAACTTCTGCCCTGGACGAAAGGTGACCACACGGCGAGCCGTAATCGGGATTTCTTCTCCCGTCTTCGGATTTCTACCAGGCCGCTGGCGTTTATCGCGCAGATCAAAATTGCCGAAACCGGACAATTTGACCTGCTCGTTATCTTCCAAAGCGTGCCTGATTTCCTCAAAGAAAAGCTCAACCAGTTCCTTGGCTTCCCGTTTGTTCAGGCCCAGCTCTTCATACAGACGTTCGGCCATCTCAGCTTTAGTCAGAGCCCCCATACGCTACTTCCTTAACGTGGCGTTTAACCTTTCCTCGAGAGAGGTGAGGATTTTATGCGTCGCCGCATTCACCTCATCGTCATTAAGAGTGCGCGATGGATGCTGCCAGGTCAAGCCGACTGCAAGGCTTTTTCTATGTGGATCAACACCTTTACCCTGATATACGTCAAATAGCCTGAGGTCCGTCAGCCATTCCCCTGCATTTTCACGGATTACGTCCAGCACAGCGCTTGCTGCGACGTCTTTTTCGGCGATCAGCGCAAGGTCACGACGC
>NZ_JAMFRV010000501.1 GCF_026224925.1 Pseudomonas sp.
GGTGGTAACGACACCCTGCAGGGCGGCGCGGGGAATGACATCCTGCTCCCAGGTTCAGGTATCAACACGATGTGGGGCAACAGCGGTGCAGACACCTTCATGTGGCTCAAAGGCGATACCGGCACCAACACGATCAAGGACTTCAGCACCACTGAGGGCGACAAACTCGACATCAGTGACCTGCTGCAGACGGCCACTGTCGACACCATCGGCAAGTACCTGACCGCGACGACGGACGCCACTGGCACCACCCTGAGCATCAACAGCTCAGGCAAGATCGCGACCACCGCCGCAGATGTGACTATTCACGTCGACAACGTCAGCTGGTCCAACGACACCATCAAGTCGCTGGTTGCCGGTACCGATCCGACCATCAAGGTCGAGCACCACTCCTAAACCCGGTATCGGCCCTCGTTCGCGAGGGTCGGCACCGATAGCTTTATCTGCGGGTCGATTCCCGCGGCGACTGCCATGCGCGGTTGCTGCGGGAGTCGGCTCTCTGGGTTGCAACGGTCGCAGCACCTTTGCGGTCCGCTCTGAACCACCTATGCTGGTCAGCAGTATCTATTCGAGGTGAGCCATGTTTTACATTCAGCGCGATGTATACGGACAGTTATTGCGCGTGGAAGCGGCAGCTTATGCCGAGGCCACCGGCACCTTGCCTGCGGATAACCACGAGATCCAGACTTGGTTCGCCAACGAAGCGATCGAAACCAGCCTCAAGGCCCTCAAGCAATCCGACTTCGACATGATCCGGGTACTTGATGACTTGATCCAGGTGCTGACCAGCAAGGGCGTGATTCGGGTCACCGACTTGCCGATCGCCGCACAGGCCAAGCTTACCGACCGGACCCAGGCCCGGGAGGCGCTGGGTGGTTTGAGCCATCTGATCAACGATGAAGAAACCGGTCTGATCTGACGGAGGTCAGCGGCACACAAAGCGCCGCGCGGGGGGTTGCCATAGTTTGGCAATCAGCCTGCGCGGCGTTTTTTGTTGGCGTTTGCTGCCGGCTTGGAAAGCTTGTCGCCTGCACTATCAGCGTTGGTCGTGCAGTCTATAGTGACAGTTCTTGTGTAAGAGGCTTAGCGTTGAGCGAAACCTGAACTTAAGAAACAAGAAACAAAAAAGCCCCAAGCATTCTGCTTGAGGCTTTGTTGTAATCACATTTGGTGCACCAGGCGGGATTCGAACCCACGACCACTGCCTTCGGAGGGCAGTACTCTATCCAGCTGAGCTACTGGTGCAATGCGGGCGCCATGATACTCATCTGGCTGCCGGGCGTCCATGCCGGCGAGCACTGTTGTTGATTTCGCACGTTACCGAATGTGAACGCCACGCTTATCCGAAATTAATCGCCATTTTCCCGTTTTCGTTCTTTTTTTCGAACAGGCTATTGTCCTTTACCCCAGCAGACCCTAGGATTCGTTTGAGATTTCAAACGCTTTCGGCTGGATGCTGAAGCGCACGGTCTACAGTTAGTGCGCGATGAGTACTGAGTATGGTGAATGATTTCCTGACGGCAGCCTTTATATAGGCGCCTTTGAACAATCAAAAAATTCGCTCCGCGCTTGCGCGGTGCTGTTTAGGAGGCCGACATGCAGCTTAAAGACACCCAATTGTTTCGCCAGCAAGCCTTTATCGATGGCGTTTGGCTGGACTCTGACAATGGTCAGACGATCAAAGTGAACAACCCGGCCACCAATGAGATTCTTGGGACTGTGCCGAAGATGGGCGCTGCTGAAACCCGTCGCGCGATTGAGGCAGCTAACAAGGCGCTGCCGGCCTGGCGTGCACTGACCGCCAAAGAGCGTTCGAACAAACTGCGTCGCTGGTTTGAATTGATGATTGAAAATCAGGACGACTTGGCTCGCCTGATGACCCTTGAACAGGGTAAGCCGCTGGCCGAAGCCAAAGGCGAAATCGTTTATGCAGCCTCCTTTATTGAATGGTTCGCGGAAGAAGCCAAGCGCGTCTACGGCGACGTAATCCCGGGCCACCAGCCAGACAAGCGTTTGATCGTGATCAAGCAGCCGATCGGCGTGACCGCTGCAATTACTCCGTGGAACTTCCCGGCGGCAATGATCACTCGTAAAGCGGGCCCGGCCTTGGCTGCCGGTTGCACCATGGTCCTGAAGCCCGCTTCGCAAACTCCTTTTTCTGCGTTGGCCTTGGCTGAGCTGGCACACCGTGCCGGCATCCCCAAAGGTGTGTTCAGCGTGGTGACCGGCAGCGCTGGTGACATCGGCGGCGAACTGACCAGCAACCCGATCGTGCGTAAGTTGTCATTCACAGGCTCTACCGAAGTCGGTCGCCAGTTGATGGCTGAATGCGCCAAGGACATCAAGAAAGTGTCCTTGGAGTTAGGCGGCAACGCGCCGTTCATTGTGTTCGACGACGCCGACCTGGATAAAGCCGTTGAAGGCGCAATCATTTCCAAGTACCGCAACAACGGTCAAACCTGCGTTTGTGCCAACCGTTTGTACATTCAGGACTCGGTATACGACGCGTTCGCTGAAAAGCTGAAAGTGGCGGTGGGCAAGTTGAAGATCGGTAACGGTCTGGAAGACGGCACCACGACTGGCCCGCTGATCGACGAAAAAGCTGTGGCCAAGGTCAAGGAACACATCGCCGATGCCATCAGCAAAGGCGCGACCCTATTGACCGGCGGCAAGAGCATGGAAGGCAACTTCTTCGAGCCGACGATTTTGGTCAACGTCTCGAAGGATGCTGCAGTCTCTAAAGAAGAAACCTTCGGTCCACTCGCGCCACTGTTTCGCTTCAAAGACGAAGCTGAAGTGATCGCGATGGCCAATGACACGGAATTCGGTCTGGCGTCGTACTTTTACGCTCGCGACCTGAGCCGCGTGTTCCGTGTTTCCGAAGCGCTGGAATACGGCATGGTGGGCGTCAACACCGGCCTGATCTCCAACGAAGTCGCGCCGTTTGGCGGGATCAAGGCGTCGGGCCTGGGCCGTGAAGGCTCCAAGTACGGCATCGAAGACTATCTGGAAATCAAATACCTGTGCCTGGGCATCTAATTCTGTCAGCACAGTAGCTTCACGTACGTCACTGGTAATCGGGAAGGTGCAGCAGTCGATCATCGAATGCTGCTGCACTTTCAGCCGGCTACTTAATCCTTGAATCACGCCGCCCGATGAGCGGTGAATGAGGAAATCATGTCCCAAACTAACGAATCCTTGATGCAACGCCGCAATGCTGCTGTTCCACGCGGCGTTGGTCAGATCCACCCGATTTTTGCTGCTTCGGCGAAAAACGCCACCGTCACCGACGTAGAAGGACGCGAGTTCATCGACTTTGCTGGTGGTATCGCGGTACTGAATACCGGTCACCTGCACCCGAAAGTCATCGCGGCCGTACAGGAACAACTGACCAAGCTGACTCACACCTGTTTCCAGGTGCTGGCTTACGAGCCGTACGTCGAGCTGTGCGAAAAAATCAACGCTCGCGTACCCGGTGATTTCGAAAAGAAAACCCTGCTGGTTACCACAGGCTCTGAAGCCGTAGAGAACGCCATCAAAATCGCCCGCGCCGCCACTGGCCGTGCGGGTGTGATCGCGTTCACGGGTGCATACCATGGCCGCACCATGATGACCTTGGGTCTGACCGGTAAAGTTGTGCCGTACTCGGCAGGTATGGGCTTGATGCCAGGCGGCATTTTCCGCGCGCTGTTCCCGTGCGCGCTGCATGGCGTGAGCGTTGACGACTCTATCGCCAGCATCGAGCGCATTTTCAAGAACGACGCCGAGCCACGTGACATCGCTGCGATCATCATTGAGCCGGTTCAGGGCGAAGGTGGTTTCTATGTCGCACCTAAAGAATTCATGATTCGCCTGCGTGCCTTGTGCGACAAGCACGGCATCTTGCTGATCGCTGACGAAGTACAAACCGGCGCTGGGCGTACCGGTACGTTCTTCGCCATGGAACAAATGGGCGTTACTGCCGACCTGACTACGTTTGCCAAATCCATCGCTGGCGGTTTCCCGTTGGCAGGCGTTTGCGGCAAAACTGAATACATGGACGCCATTGCACCGGGCGGTCTGGGCGGCACTTATGCCGGTAGCCCGGTTGCCTGCGCTGCGGCGTTGGCGGTGATGGAAGTGTTCGAAGAAGAACACTTGCTGGACCGTTGCAAAGCAGTTGGCGAGCACTTGGTAACGGGCCTGAAAGCAATTCAAGCCAAGCACCCTGTGATCGGCGAAGTGCGTGCCTTGGGCGCCATGATTGCCGTGGAGCTGTTCGAAGGCGGTGATTCGCATAAGCCAAACGCGGCGGCCGTTGCTCAGGTCGTGGCTAAAGCGCGGGACAAGGGTTTGATCCTGCTGTCCTGCGGCACTTACGGTAACGTGTTGCGCGTTCTGGTGCCGCTGACTGCAGACGATGAGTTGCTAGACAAAGGTCTGGCCATCATCGAAGAGTGCTTCTCCGA
>NZ_JAMFRV010000502.1 GCF_026224925.1 Pseudomonas sp.
ATGGGCAAGCAATTTGTCACTCAATGGCTGACCTAAAGACACCTCGACGCGGCGCTGTCCAAATAACCTCTCGCTTGATGGAGCCATCATGAAAGCCCTGCAATTTTCCAAAACCGGCGACCTGTCGGCACTGCAATACGTTGACGTTCCCCAGCCGGTGCCGGGTCAAGATGAAGTCTTGATTCAGGTAAAGGCTGCGGGACTGAATCCCAGCGATGTGAAAAACGTACTCGGGCGTTTTCCCTACACCACGATGCCGCGCATTCCCGGTCGTGACTTTGCGGGCATCGTCATTGAAGGCCCACAAGCATTGCTCGGCCAAGAAGTGTGGGGCACCGGCAAAGAGCCTGGCTTCTTTCGCGACGGTTCACACGCGGAGTACCTGACGTTGCCTGCCAACGGCGTCGCGCTCAAACCCAAAGCCTTGAGTTTCGTTCAAGCCGCGAGCCTCGGCGTTCCGTTCACCACCGCCTGGAACGCCCTGCAACGCAGCCTTGTGACTGCTGGCACGCGCCTATTGGTCATTGGTGCAAACGGCGCAGTGGGCAGCGCTGCGTTGGCATTCGGCAAAATCCTCGGCGCCCAAGTGCTCGGCGCAGTGCGTCGTCCCGAACAGATCAACGCGCTAAAGGAAGATGGTTTCGACGCCATCCTGTTGGACAAACACGAAGACCTCGGCGCCCAAGTCAACGCCGTCTTCCCCGGCGGCGCCGACGTCATTTTCGACACCACCGGCTTCTGGTTGCCGTCTGCGATCCCTGCCTTGGCCGCTTTCGGTCGTATTGCCATTATCGCTGCGCCGGTGGATGGCCATGTACAACTGCCCGCATTGGCGCTCTACCGCAAAGGCGGCTCAGTGGTGGGCATCAACACCTTGCTCTACGGCACCGAGGCTTGCGCCGAGATGCTCAACCAGTTCGGGCGATTCTTTGATGAGGGCCTGTTGGCGTTGCCCACCGGGATAGTTGAATCGCCGTTGAGCGAAGGGCTGGCGCGCTATGAGGATGTGAATAAGGGGAGCGGGGATAAAGTGGTTTTTGTGCCTTGAAGATCTGACTCCGCCCGTACAGTCCTCAAATCCTTCACGGCCGGCATAAAAGATCCGGAGTCTTTACCAGACTCCGGATTTTCCTGCTGTCCGAGGATCAGTCAACAATACTCAAAGAGCATAATAAATCTTTTCCGGAGCAGTCCTACAGCAGTCCTTGAAGTGTCCTACATCCTATAAATTCCGTTTCCCGTAGCCTGTATGTCCATTGAAAAAAGGACGCGTACTCATGGCTAATAATGCATACATGACCATCACCGGTAAGACGCAAAAACTGATTTCAGGAAAGTGCTCGACGCCTGAGTCGCTTGGCAATAGATATCAGACAGGCCATACCGACGAAATAATGGTGCTGTCTTACCATCACAATATGACCCGCTCCGGTAATTCCCATCACCCAACACACAGCCCTCTTGTCATCACAAAATACGTCGACAAATCAACGCCGCTGCTCGCTCAAGCGTTTACTAATAACGAAGAAGTAGAGTGCACGATTAGCTTCTACCGCGTGGCTAGCCACGGCGGACAGGAACTGTACTTTTCAGCGAAGTTGACCGGCGGAGTTATTGCGGATCTGAACCATGGGCTGCCCGATACGCTTTTACAGCCGGACGGAGAGTTTCAAGAGCATGTAACGATTAGCTATCAAGATATTCGCTGGACGCACCACATAGCCAACAGCAGCGGTTATAGCTTTTGGGGTGATGAGTCATGAACCCAAACCGCTACGACATATGGGGTGTTACGAAAGCTGCCGGCAAATTGTCATCACACGCCCTAACCGTCGGCGCCCGCCACTTAAGCGACGGTAAAGGGCGACTGCAGTTCAGTCGGGAAGTCGCTGTTTACGCACGGCGTATTGTTGATGACGTGCAGCTAGGCCGAAAAACACCGGAACAAGGTGTGAGCGAGCTGTTGCAAGAACAGCGTAGCATCACGAATCAATCGCTGGCCGTAAACCGCGTCGAGCCAGGCGCCTTGACCTACGCAACCAAGAACACCTCAGTGTTACACCTCACCCCATTCTTACCTGACCCTAAACGGTTATTTCGCTTTGTCCATAAGCAATACCTCGAAACGCCTGAACAAAGGGCTTTGAGTGCATCCCGAAGGTCTGTTCGGCCAGTGCCGACCAAAACCTACAGAAGGGAGTCGCCGGAAGACTGGCCTGCAGCCATCGAGTTATACGCCCCCGGGTTTTACATCGTCCCCAAAAGCACCACGGTTGAGGCGCTGCAGGCTGAACTATTCACCTCGCCAACCCAGGCGGTCATCGACAAGTTCAGGGTATTGAATCCTGGTTTGGACCAGATCAAAGCTGGCCAGATGATCGTGCTGAGTGATCCTGATAACTACAAATGTTCGGAAGAAGAAGCCCGGCTGATGGCCGCAGCAGAGACGGTGAATGAGCTGTTGGCGGACCTTAGCCCTGAAGAAGCGGACTTTATGGCCCGCCATCGGGATGAGATTGAAACGTTTCTGACTCGGGGTTCTACGTCGATAGGGGTGGGTGAAGCGGTTTTCGCCAACAACTTGAAGAGCGTTCAGAGCTTACTGAAAGGGATAGAAGACTTACATACGAGCAGTTTCCAAAAGCATGGACATCTACGCTCAGCGGAGTTTTTCGCCGAACGTAAGCAACTGTTAAATCAGCTCGATAGCCAACTTACCTCATTCACCAAAAAAAGCATTGGCTTCCCCGACCACCCGAAGCTGAAAACCGCTTTGGGTCTTTCCAGTCGCAGTTTTGTATATCGCTGGGGGCAAGCTGGCGGAGCCCGTATGCCCCCCGGTTATGCGACTCACTTGGCCGGTGTGACCAAGGCGGCCAAATACCTCAAGTATGGGGGGTACGTTGGTATAGCGATTGGTGGCGGTGCTTCTTATATGAAGGTTCAGGACGTGTGTGCTGCGGGTGATAGCGCAGCTTGTGAAAAAGTGAAGTATACGGAAGGCGGGAGCTTTATCGGCACGGTCGCGGGTGGCGCTGGCATTGGTGCGTTAAGCGCTGGTGCGGTTAGCTCTATCTGCTTGGCGATTGGCGTGCCTACTGCCTTGTTAGGAACGGTTGTATGCGGAGTTGTGGTAGTCGGAGTCGGCTCTTTCGCGGGAGGGACTATCGGAGGAATGGTTATTGAGGGTGTTGGAGAAAAAATATATGAGGCCACGCATTGAGCATAAACACTGCAGACAAGATTTTTATCTTAGTTGGGATAGTTGATGTGGTTGCTATATTTGTCTGGCTTGGCATTGCGCTATATGTCGCGTACAACAAGATGGACATGATGCTGGGTCACTTGAAAAATTGCTCCGCCGTGACGATGCGCACCCCGTTCAAAAATGGAGGTCCAGGGGGGAGATTGTTTTTACTAGGAGCGATAATAGGATTAATGACTATGCCTCATATCTATCTTCGCCACGGAGTAGCCAACGCGGAAGATCTGCAAAATTTCCCTCCCGACCTTAAACGCAAGTTGATTATTCTACAAACGGTCGGATGGGCACTCATGTTAGTTATGATAGGAATGGCTGTAGTGCTCAAATTAGGGCTGGTGTAATCTTTCTGGAGTCGCCAGCCGCAGTGTGGTGCGTCCCTAGGGACAGGCTGGCGGAGCCCGTATGCCTCCCGGTTATGCGACTCACTTGGCCGGGGTGACCAAGGCGGCCAAATACCTCAAGTATGGGGGGTACGTTGGTATAGCGATTGGTGGCGGTGCTTCTTATATGAAGGTTCAGGACGTATGTACTGCGGGTGATGCTGAGGCGTGTAGAAAAGTTAAATACACCGAGGGCGGGAATTTTATAGGAACGGTAGGCGGTGGTGTTTTCAGTAGTTTGGCATTGGTGGGTTCTACTGGTGCTATCTGTGCAGCGCTGGGGGTACCCACGATGGGAATGGGAACGCTTGCATGCGGAATCGTTGTTGTTGGAGTGGGTGCTTTTGCCGGGGGTACTATTGGAGGCGGGGGCGGCGAATTCGCAGGGGAGTATATTTATGAGAAGACTCAATGATCATAAATACTACTAGCGACGTAATATTTTACGTCATCTTAATCGTTTTTGGGGGTATGTTATTTAGCTTCAGCATAGCACTGTATATATCGTACACAAAAATGAATCTGATGTTAAGCCACCTACAAAGAAGTCCTGCTATTACGACTCATTCTTTTCTAATAAACACTGGTCCTTGGGGTAGGTTGTATTTGCTGGGAAAAATAATGGGACTAATGACTATGCCTACCATTTATCTCCGCGATGGAGGCGCCAGCGCAGAGGATCTGAATAACTTCCCTGTCGGGCTTAAGCGAAAACTTATTGTTTTGCAGTGGTTTGCGTGGTTTTTGTTATTGGTAATGATAGGTGTAGTTGCAGTAATTAAGTTATGGTTGGCGTAGTTGATCATGTGCATAAAGGGTACTAAGCTTCCCTCCTTTCAATGGCACTTGCATTCAGAGGCATTCTTCGTGGAGCGCAAGCGCCTGCTTGAACTCCTCGATAACCAACTTACCTCATTCACCAAAAAAAGCATTGGCTTCCCTGACCCCCCGAAGCTGAAAACCGCTCTGGGTATTTCCAGTCGCAGCCTAGTAACCGGCCGACCTGTCGATCATAGCTTGCAACCTATAGGTGTTGGCTTGCCGACTAAGCCGCAGAATCCAAGCTTCTGATTTCCGGCTCCACGACGAAGCCCAAGAAAAACGCCGCTTTCTCATTTCGAGGTAAGCGGCGTTTTTCTTTATGCGAACAGCATTGCGCATTTGGCGGGCTTTGTTTGGAGTAGTGTGATCAACCAATCAGGCGAGCATCTTGCGGCCTGGACCAAATCGATTGGTTTCCGGCTGGCTTGCGAAAAGCAGGAAAACAAAACCGGCTATAGGCACGATGAGCCACCAACCGCTTCGATCAGTGTCATGCATTCGACGAACGCCAATGGCTATCCCGGGAACAAAGACAGCAAGGGTATAGAGATCCGACAGCCACGATGCGCGAGTAATACCGGCAATAACGCCAATGGCAACGGCGATGATGACGCTCAGCAAGAAAAACATCCAATACTCTTGGCGAGTCGAGCGGCCACTGAACACCGCGTATTGCTTCATGGGTTCCAGGAACCAATCAAAAAAACCGTATTTTTTGTACGAAGAATTCATAGTGAAGGAAGCCGATCCCACGCTGTAAGGGTTCGACTGTGTGGCGCCACATTGC
>NZ_JAMFRV010000503.1 GCF_026224925.1 Pseudomonas sp.
ATGGCGTCCACGTCCAGGGTGCACAAGTCAGTTGGCCAAACCACTTCCTGCATGAGTTCAGCGAGCAGCGGGGCGGCCAGCCCGGAGACCCATTGTTCGTCGCGAAAACCCTCGCTCAGCTCGCGCACTTTCAGGCTAAGGCGATAGCTATCGTCCGATTCGCTACGGCGCACGTACCCCTCGTCTTGCAGTGTTTCGAGCAGACGCCGGACGGTGGTGCGATGCAGGTCAGTGAGCTCGGCCAGCCTGGCTATGCTGGCGCCACCATCGAGGCGATTCAGCGTGTTTAGCAACTGCAGTCCCCGGGTAAGGCCACGCACGGTTTTATATTCAGTGTCGGATGCAGGCGCCATAATTTTAAAATAAACCTATATAAATCGATGATGTGCACTACGTGCCCATGCGGGCTGTTTTTGATTGTAGGACAAGAATCGGCGTTCCTATACTAGGCCCAACAATTACAAATACCCTTAAATCGGGAGCTCAACAATGAGCCAAGACTACACCTCTATCGCGCTCGAAAGCATGCCGACCGAACTGCACCACAACCTCTGGCGCAGTTAGTCCCGTCAACCAGACTCTCTAAAAAAACTAAACGATTCCCCACCTGCCTCGCGCATTTAGGGGGCTAGCCCCGGCTTGCCTGAAAACGGCCAGATCGGGAGTTACAACACTGTTTCAAGCGGTGATAACAATGAAAATAACGGATTCCAAGCCTGTTAAAAATACCTCGCAAACCGACCACTCTGCCCAGGTTGTTGTGATCGGTTCCGGCCCCGTAGGGTTGGCAATTGCCAACTACCTCGGCCAGGTCGGCGTCGATGTGCTGGTGATAGAAAAGCTCGACCAACTGATCGATTACCCCCGTGCAATCGGCATCGATGACGAATCGCTGCGCACCGTCCAGGCCCTCGGCTTGGTGGACAAGGTATTGCCACACACCACGCCTTGGCACGCCATGCGGTTCCTCACGCCTAAGGGTCGCTGTTTCGCTGATATCCAGCCCATGACCGATGAATTCGGCTGGTCACGGCGCAATGCGTTTATTCAGCCGCAGGTCGATGCCGTGCTGTTCGACGGGCTCAAGCGCTTCGACAACGTGCGCACCCTGTTCTCCCGCGACGTGAATGATTTCAGTCAAGACGCCACCGGCGTGACCCTGCAGATGGAGGCGCCCGGTGGCGTCAAAGAAACTGTTCGCGCCGATTACCTGATCGCCTGTGACGGTGGTAACAGCTATATACGTCGCGCTCTGGGCGTGTCTTTCGAGGGTAAGACCGCGCCGAACCAATGGATCGTTGTCGACATCGCCAACGACCCGCTGGGCACGCCGAATGTCTACCTCTGTTGCGACCCGGTTCGCCCCTATGTTTCCGCTGCATTACCCCATGGGGTGCGTCGTTTCGAGTTCATGGTCATGCCCGGCGAGACCGAAGCCGAGCTGAGCAAACCGGAAAACATGCGCCGGCTGCTGGCTAAAGTGCTGCCGGACCCGGATCGGGTTGAGCTGATCCGTAGCCGGGTATACACCCACAACGCGCGCCTGGCCGGCAAGTTCCGCGTCGAGCGTGTTGTGCTGGCCGGAGACGCCGCGCACATCATGCCGGTATGGCAGGGTCAGGGTTACAACAGCGGCATGCGTGACGCCTGCAACCTGGCCTGGAAAATGGCTCTGGTGGTCAAAGGCCTGGCCAGTCCAGCACTGCTCGACACCTATGAGCAGGAGCGCCGTGACCACGTCAAAGCAATGATTGACCTGTCGGTATTGGCCGGTCACGTGCTCGCACCGCCCAAGCGTTGGCAGGGCACGCTGCGCGATAGTATTTCCTGGTTGCTGAACTACCTGCCGCCGGTCAAACGCTACTTCCTGGAAATGCGTTTCAAACCGATGCTGCAATACTCCGTTGGCGTACTGGTGGCCGCGGGCCCTGACGTGAAGAACTCGCCGGTCGGACGTATGTTCATTCAGCCAAAAGTGCTGACCGATGCCGGTGAAGAAGTGCTGCTGGACGATGTCATTGGCAGCAACTTCGCCATCATCGCCTGGGGCAGCGATCCTACGTGGGGTCTGAGTCCTGCGCAGGTCATGTTCTGGCGCAATCTGGGTACGCGTTTCATTCAGGTACTGCCAAGCGTCCAGTTGCAAGCCAAGCGCGAAGTCAGCGAAGGGGTGATCCGCATCGGCGACAGCAGCGGACGTCTCAAGGAATGGTTCGGCCGTTACCCTGCATCTATCGCCGTAGTACGCCCGGATCGCTTCCTGGCTGGCCTGGCTATCCCGCAAACGCTGGGCAGTGTGTGTGACTCGCTGGCCAAAGCACTGTCGGCCAAGCCTCAAATGCTCGAAATGTCCGCCGCGAACAAGGTGGCTTGAGATGAGTGCCTACCTGCATTGCATGTCGCATAGCCCGCTGGTTGGCTTTGTCGACCCGGCGCCTGCGGTACTGGCCGAGGTCGATGCTCAGTTCAATGACGCCCGTGCCCGGATAGACAGATTCAATCCTGAGTTGGTCATTCTGTTCGCGCCCGATCATTACAACGGCTTTTTCTATGACGTGATGCCGTCGTTCTGCATCGGTATGGCTGCGCAGGCTATCGGCGACTTTGGCACCGCTGCCGGTACGCTCGCAGTGCCCAAGGAGCTGGCCGAGGCCTGCGCTACAGCGGTACTTGAGGCGGGCGTCGATGTCGCCGTTTCTTACTGTATGCAGGTCGACCACGGCTTTGCCCAACCGCTTGAATTGCTGCTGGGTGGTCTTGATCGATGCCCGGTGATCCCTGTGTTCATCAACTCTGTGGCCATCCCGCTGCCGACCTTCCAGCGTGCGCGTTTGCTCGGCGAGGCCATCGGCCGTTTTGCCAAAACGCTGAACAAACGGGTCCTGTTTCTCGGCTCCGGCGGCTTGTCTCACCAGCCACCGGTACCGGAGCTGGCCAGGGTAGATGCGCGCATGGCGGACCGGATGATGGGCAGCGGTCGCAACCTCCCGGCCGACGAGCGTGAAGCGCGCCAGCAGCGGGTCATTCAGGCGGCCGAACGCTTCATCGAGGACCAGAACTCCCTGCACCCACTCAACCCCGAGTGGGATCAGCGGTTTCTCGACCTTATGGCAGAAGGCCGCATCGCCGAGTTGGATCGCGTGGGTAACGCCGAGCTGTCCGAGCTTGCCGGCAAATCCACCCATGAAGTGAAAACGTGGGTAGCTGCTTTCGCCGCGCTCTCGGCGTTTGGCCCCTATCAGGCCAGCGACCGCTATTACCGCCCGATACCCGAGTGGATCGCCGGATTTGGCGCGCTCAGCGCCCAGCCGTCGAGCTGAGGTTTGGCTGCACACAACGGCTCTCTGCGCATGGCCAAAGCCTGGCAGCAGTGCTCTATAACCTGGATTAAAGGAAGCATGAGATGACCGCAACTACTCCCGTACTGACCGTGGCATCCACCAGCAAGTTTGCACGCATCACAGAAGGCGACCTTGACCTGCAGCTGCACTACAACGACGTCGGCCAAGGCGCCGAAACCGTAGTCATGCTGCACGGTTCCGGACCCGGCGCCAGCGGCTGGGCAAATTTCAACCGCAACATCGAACCACTGGTTGAAGCCGGCTACCGGGTGATCCTGATGGACTGCCCGGGCTGGAGCAAGAGCGACCCGATTGTCTGTTCAGGCTCACGTTCGGATCTCAACGCCCGCGCCCTGAAGGGCTTGCTCGACGTGCTCGGTCTGGAGCGTGTCCATATCCTCGGCAACTCGATGGGCGGCCACAGCACCGTCGCCTTCGCCCTGGAAAACCCTGAGCGCATCGGCAAACTAGTACTGATGGGTGGCGGCACTGGCGGCCCCAGCGCCTTCGTGCCGCAACCCACCGAAGGTATCAAGCTGATCGGCGCGCTGTACCGCGAACCGACGATTGAAAATCTGAAGAAGATGATGAACGTCTTCGTCTTCGACGCCAGCAGCATGACCGACGAATTGTTCCAGACCCGTCTGGACAACATTCTGGCGCGCCGCGATCACCTAGAAAACTTCGTCAAGAGCAGTGCCCTCAATCCCAAGCAATTCCCGGATTTCAGCCACCGCCTGCACGAAATCACTGCCCAGACACTACTCGTCTGGGGCCGCGAAGATCGCTTCGTGCCCATGGACACCGGCCTGCGCCTGCTGGCAGGCCTACCCCGTGCGCAACTGCACGTGTTCAACCGCTGCGGCCATTGGGCGCAGTGGGAGCACGCCGAAACGTTCAACCGCATGGTGCTGGATTTCCTGAGCCACTAAACGCGCTGCCGCAATCATTTTCCGCGCCTTGCTGACAGGGCGCAGGTCTATGCGAGAGCCGTGTGCAACCCCCGAGGTGAGTGATGAGTGTGACCCAAGAGTCTCTTGAACAAATGGCCCGCGCCTTGCGCCAGGCCGAGGCGAGCGGTGAAGCCATCGCGCCGCTGCGTGAACAGATTGGTGAAGACAACGGCGAGGCCGCTTACACCATCCAGCGCCTCAACGTCGCCCATGCCGTTGCCAGCGGGCGCCGTGTGGTTGGCCGCAAGATCGGCCTGACCAACCCCAAGGTTCAGCGTCAGCTGGGCGTGGATCAGCCGGACTTTGGCACCTTGTTTGCCGACATGTGCTATGGCGACAACCAAGTGGTACCGGTGAACAGCGTATTGCAGCCGAAGATCGAGGCCGAAATTGCCTTGATCCTCGAGCATGACCTGCCACGTGTAGACACCACCTTTGCCGATGTACTGGCGGCCACTGGGTGGGTACTTCCGGCGCTGGAAATTGTCGGCAGCCGAGTGCAGGGCTGGAACATTCGCTTCGTCGATACCGTCGCCGACAACGCCTCCAGTGGTTGTTTCGTACTGGGTGGCCCGGCTCGTCGCCTGGAGGGCCTCGACCTGCGTCTGGCGAGCATGCGCATGACCCGCAACGGTGAAGAAGTATCCAGCGGCAGCGGTGCCGAATGCCTGGGTCATCCGCTCAATGCGGCGGTTTGGCTGGCTCGCACCATGGCGCGCCTGGGTGAACCGCTTAAGGCTGGCGACATCATTCTTACTGGTGCACTGGGCCCAATGGTACCTGTCAGTGCTGGCGACCGTTTCGAGGCCGTGATTGAAGGCATCGGTCAGGTGGGTGTCGATTTCAAGGTAGAGAGTAGCGCCGAGTGATCGGCGACTTACGTGGGTATGAGGTACACATCATGAAAAAACTGAAAGTCGCCATCGTCGGTTCCGGCAACATCGGCACCGACCTGATGATCAAGATTCTGCGTAATGCAAAACACCTGGAAATGGCGGTCATGGTCGGCATCGACCCGGCTTCCGACGGTCTTGCCCGTG
>NZ_JAMFRV010000504.1 GCF_026224925.1 Pseudomonas sp.
GCTGCAAATACGTAGGGGGTAAACCGCACTGGGTGGCCAGCAAACGTAAAGCCCAAGCGATGTAAGCGGCGACATTGCCCCACAATGCCCTGGCCGAAATCCGCGCATGGCGAGCGAGGCCTTCGACGAAGGGTTCCAGGTTGGTCTCCAGCAGAGACTGGCAGCGCTGATAAAAGTCGGCCTCTGCGGCCACGACCATGGTGCCCGCCGCCAGCAGGATGTTCGCCACGTTGCCTTCGGCGTCCAGTTGCAGGCCGAGGGTGTCGAACGCCAGCGGTAGCTGGCGATCCAGCAGCAGGCACGCAGCGAGGGCGCCAGGCAGCAGGGCTTCCAAATAGCTTTTGGACCAGTGCGAAAGCAAGGCACGGCGGTCTGACGCGCCATGCTCTTGGGCATAACCGGCGACGATAAAGTCCAGGTTGGGGGCCGACCAAAGTTGACTGCCCGCCATCGCCGATTGCCCCTCCCAGCGGACCAGGGTCTGTAGGTGCGGCAGGTTCCACGCAGCGAAGCGCAGGTCGAGTTCACTCAACGTGGCACGGGTGCAAACCAGCTGCGTCATGTCGTCGACCTGCGCAGCAGCCACATGAAGTATGGGCAACCAATGGCCGTGGCTACCAAACCTGCAGGAATTTGAAACGGATAGATCAGGTTGCGCCCCAGCCAATCCGCCAGAACCATCAGCAGCGCGCCGATGACCACGGCGGCGGCGAGTTGCCCGCCGGGCCGGCGAAAACCAAGCAAGCGCGCCATGTGCGGCGCCATCAAGCCAACGAAGCTTAACGGCCCGACGATCAGCGTGGCGGCCCCGCTGAGCAGGGCAATCAATATCAGTAAACTGCCACGGGCCCGTTTGACCTCCAATCCCAATGCCTGAGCTTGAGGGGCGCCCAAGTGCAACAGCGCGAGCCAGCGGGTCGAGAACGGCAGGCAAGCCAGTAATAGCGCCATGACCAACAGGGCAAAACCTGCTTCACTCGGTGACACCTGATACGTCGAGCCCGCCAACCAGGTCAGCAGGCCGCTCATGCGCGGATCACCCACCGCCATCAGCACCGCCACCAGCACACCGAACAAGGTGCTAAGGGCAATACCCGCCAGAATCAGTCGCTCAGCGGCCAATGGCGAGCGCCGCTCAAGGGCAAACAGGCCGAGCATGACCGCCATAGCGCCGAGGCTGCCGGACAGCAACTGGCCGCTGCGGGTGGGATCGGTGGCGAGAAACGCCAAGACGATCACGCCAAAGGCTGCACCCGAGCTGACGCCGATGATTTCCGGGCTGGCCATGGCGTTGTGGGTCAGGCGCTGGATCAAACATCCCGCTGCCGCAAGCATGGCGCCAGCCGCCAGCGCCGCCAATACCCGCGGCCCACGCAACGGCAACAAGCGCTGAAGTTGTTCGCCGGTGCTCAGGTGCCAGCCGTCGGGGCCTTGACCGAAGAGCAAGGCCCCGACCAGCGCCGCTGCCAGCAATGTCAGGCAACCCACGATCAACCAATTGGCCTGACGTCCAGCCAGGCTGCGCTGCTTGCCGGTGGCTTGTGGTTGGGCGACGTTGGACGGGCGCAACTTGGGCAGCAGCCACAACAACAGCGGCACGCCGAGTAGTGCCGTAGCGGTGCCGGTGGGCACTTCGTGATAACCGGCCGGGATGCGCACCACCAGTGCATCGGCGAGCCACAACAACGCGGCACCGAGCAACGGCGCCCAGATCAGCCGCGACTGAAAGCGCCGAGCACCGAGCAAGCGCGCCAAGTTCGGCGCAGCGAGTCCGATAAAACCGATGACGCCGACGCTGGCCACGGTAATCGCGGCCAGTATCACGCAGAGCAACAACGTCAGCACGCGCAAGGTCGACGGTGATCCGCCCACGCTTTGCGCGTTGTGATCATTGAGTTCGAACAGGGTCAGGGCCCGGGACAACGGGGCGATTAGCGCGCCGACGATCAGCAAACTGGGCAACAGCAAGTACACCGCCGACCAGTCGTTCTGTCCAAGATTGCCGCTGCTCCACATGAACAACCCGCGCAAAAAACTGTGATTGAACAGGATCATTACGCTGGCGAACGCATCGCAGCACAGGCTGACCACCAGCCCGGCAAGGATCAGCGCCAGCGGCGAAAATCCGCGCCCGGCGGCCAATCCGAACACTAACCCCGCAGCGATCAATGCACCCACCAACGCCGGCCAGACCGGCCCATAGATCAGCAACGATGGCGCGTACAACGTGGCGATGGTGATCGCCAATTGGGCCCCGGCGCTGATGCCCAGAGTGGTCGGCTCTGCCAGCGGGTTGCGCAGTACTTGCTGCAACACACAGCCCACCAAGCCCAGTGCGGCGCCGCACAGCAGGGCGACCGTGATCCGTGGTAATTGACTGAAATGCACAATCATCTGACGCATGTCGGTGGTGTCCGGCGACCAAAGTGCCTGCAGCCACGAGGACGTTCCTAATTGGTGATGCAAGGCATCAGCGGTCAGCAGCAGAGCGATCATCGTCAGTACGCCGACCACCCCGGCAATCGCCGGGGTTCTGCGCAACAAGCCGCTCGACACACGGCCTTGGGAAACAGGCAAATCAGCCACGGTTGACCTCCGGAAGCTGCGCTGCGAGCAACCGCGCAAAACTCACCGCCGAAGGCATGCCGCCGTAAAACAGTACTTCCGGCAGCTTGATGGCATGGCCAGAACGCACGCTGGGCAAATTGCGCCACAGCGGGTTGTTCGCCAAGCGAGGTTCAAGCCCCGGCGCTGCGTTGAAATACACCAGTTGCGCGTCAGGTTGTTCGGCCAGTTGTTCGAAGCCGATGGTTGCGTAGCCCCAGCCATTGGTAGCGGTGAGCCAAGCGTTACGCAGGCCGAGCCGCACCAGCACGTCGTCAAACAGGCTGCCCTGACCGAACACCAGCGCGCGTCGCTCATCGATCACGCTGATCACCTGCAACGGCGCAATGTTCAGGTGAGCGCAGCGACGATGAGCTTCGGCGAAGGTTTGCCATGCGTTGGCCAAATAGCGTTCACCGGCTGCCAGACGCTGGATGCGTGTGGCAACGTCAACGGTCAATTGCGCAACTTGTTCAATCGGCGTTCCGTGGTCACGGGTTTCGAAAATCTCAGTGGGCGCAATGGCGTTCAAGCGTGGCTGCAGAACGCTTTGGTCGCTGCCCACGAGGATCAGATCGGGCTGCAGTTGTTGCAGCAACTCCACGACATCCGCCGCATCCTGTTCAAAACTGATTGGTCTCCCATCGCGATTGTCGCTGTGGCCATGTGCCTGCAATTCCACGCCAATAATGTGGTGTGTTTTCGAAAGCTCCGGGATCAGCCGGCCAAAGGTTGTCTGCACCGTTGACGCAGCGCCATGAATCAA
>NZ_JAMFRV010000505.1 GCF_026224925.1 Pseudomonas sp.
CACGCCAGGCGCCAAACAAGGCGACGGCCAATTCGCCAGCATCTTCTAAATGTACCGCCAAGCGCTTGATACCCCGGGCCTGCAACCCCGCAGCAATGCTCAGCGCCTGGTCACAAAAGCGCGCGTGATTTAGGGCTGGCGCGAAGGTCAACTCACGCCCTGGCGGTAGGGCCAGCAACAGACGCTCAAAGGGAATCCAATTCATGCACGGCCTCTTACACGCTGGCGCACTGTCCATTCGCCAGCAAACAGCAGGCCCATCAGGCCGTATGAAATCAAACCGTTGTAAAGCGTCCACCAGCTTATCGGCGCACAGAGGGTTAAAACGGCGGCGATCAAACCGTTACTCAAAAAAAACAGGCACCAGACTTCGGTCACTCTACGGGTGTAGCGAACGGCAACATTGGATAGCGCCGGGTCGCTCAGGCGTGCCACGCGCTCAATGATCGGCGGGCCGTAAATCAGGCTCAAACCGAACAGGGCCAACATGAAACCACTGCTGAGTACGGGGTACCAGCGCAACAGCGCGGGGCTGTCGAACCAACCCAACAGCACGCAGAAACCTATGGCGCTCATCGCCATCCACAGGCTCCCTGGCTTGCGCTTGCCGGTCAACGCCCGTACCAGCCACAGGCTGCCAAGCAGCAGCGCGAACTGCCACGGCGCGATGTGTCCCAAACCGAAATACACGGCGAACGGGTAGAGCACGCCCGCCAGCAACAGCACTAGGCCAATCAGCCGGCTCATGCGGCGGGGTGGACCAGGCGATAAACGGCCTCGACCACGTCGTTGACGGTGCGTACGGTTTTGAAGTCTTCGGCGGTGATTTTCTTGCCTGTCTTGCGTTTGATGTGATCAATCAAGTCCACAGCGTCGATGCTGTCGATTTCCAGATCCTGATACAGGTTGGATTCCAGGCTGACGCGCTCGGGTTCAAGTTCAAACAGCTCAACCAGTGCTGTACGCAAGGTGTTGAAAATGTCTTCGCGGGTTTGCATCACGGGCTCGTGTGTGGTCATGCCTCAGGCCGCCCGTCTGGCGCTGACGAATGCCGCAAGGCTGTCGACGCTGGTGAAGTGGTTGCGGGTGTCCTTGGCGTCGGCGTCAATTTTGATCCCGTAGCGCTTCTGGATGGCCAGGCCAAGCTCCAGCGCGTCTACCGAATCCAGGCCCAAGCCTTCGCCGAACAGTGTCTGATCGTTGCCGATGTCGTGGGTGCTGATGTCTTCGAGGCCTAAGGCGTCGATGATCAGTTGCTTAATTTCCAGGTGCAGATCGCTCATCTTTGGCGAGCTCCTTGTTGAAGTATTGATGCAGGTAGTCGTTGAGCTTGCGCGAGGCCACCGGGGGTGGACCGAGCACAACAAAAGCGTGTGGATCTATATCGGCACCAACGTTCAAACTGAAGTGGACGCGACGCTGCGGGATGCGATACCAAGGCTCGGCCTTGGTCAGTGTGCTGGGGTTGACCTGAATAGTGACCGGGGTGATGAGTTTCGCACCGCGCAAGGCAATTGCGGCGGCACCGCGATGAAAGGCCGGTGCCTGTCCCGGTTGGGTGCGCGTGCCCTCGGGAAAGATAATCAGCGTTTGTCCGCCTTGTAGCGCGGCCGCAGCGGTATCGAGCATGTCTACGCTGCCGTCGTTGCTGATGTACTCCGTGGCGTGCACTGGCCCGCGGGTAAAAGGATTTTGCCACAGGCTTCGTTTGACCACGCAATTGGCGTCGCGCACCAATCCAATCAAAAAAACCACGTCTATCAGCGACGGGTGGTTGGCGATAATCATTTGTCCGGGGCGCCCCAATCTTTCGGCGCCCTGAACGTCGTAGGTGAGCACGCCGGTGCGGGCCATAAAGCGAATTAACACCCAGAACAGCCGACCGACCGTGCGCCGGGCGCGTTGTCGGTGGCTGATTGCATCCCCTGGCAGGCAACCCAAGACCGGGATCACAAGCCGCAGGCACAGCCCACCCACCCCAAAAAGGGCAAAGCTCATGGCAGTTGCCAGCAGACGCCAATAATAGGCGTCGCGGTTTTTGGTCAGGGTTGTCGTCGCCAGTTCCACAGCCGATTCTTCCATGAATGTTGGCAGCAGGTTTGCCCGCTCAATAAGGTGCGCAACAGCTTCAGCGCGTGGGGGGTGTCGGCAGCGGGCAAGCTTTCATCGCCCGTGCTCAATGACAGTTGCCAGTCTGTGCCAGGCGTCAATAACAAGCCGACCGCATACGGAAACGGCACGTCGTTGACCCACTCGGCGTAAGCCTCAGGCGGTTGTTCTTCAGTAACTATAAGCAGTACGGCGGGAGCGCCCTCTGCGAGCAGCGCGCCCGCCTCAATAACACCGTGTTCAAGACCGTCACCTGCTGCTGCCAAGGCGGTCATTTCGCTAGTCTCGCCACGCATGATCGACCACAGGCCAATGATCGCGTTGTGCACCGACAGGCTGAATTGCGTCGGTGACAAGGGCTGGTCAGTGGCGAGCTCGCTGAGAATGTCGAAGGTCCGGGGTGTTTCACCGTGGCGGGACACGAAGACCAGCGGCAGTTGTTCTCGACCTTCGGCCAGCGGCCAGCCGACACTGAACGCCATCCGCGCCAGGCGGCTCAAGCGTCTGCGCTGCATGGCTGGCAGAAACGAGACGTCCGGTGCCATGTCAACGCTGGCGACAGCGGCTTGGCCATTGTTCCACTGCTGCCAGTCATCGGTCGTCTCCAGGCCGGGAGCCCAGGCACGCCACTGTGCGATGTTAAAGGTAATCACGATTCTCTTCCCGCCCCTGGGGGCTACTTCTTAAACAGCTTCGCGAGCTGTGCCAATTCCGGCGCAGCGCTTTAACCGACTGGCGCGCATTATCCCGATGGGGATGATTAGTAGCAAATCCTGTTACACATAGTGGGTTTACATCAGCTACTTCCTACGCGTATGCGGTTTAAATTCTGACGTAGCGGTGTAGAAACTTATACAACCGGTGTAACTCCACGCCTACTATTGAGTCACTAGATGAAGCGCTCGCCCTTGGGACCAGCTTTGCATAGACTCGGGCGACTCTGAATAATTTCAGTACCAATGAGGCTTTCGCATGCGGCGTGTGGTGTTCAATCAAAAAGGTGGCGTGGGCAAATCCAGCATCGCCTGTAATCTCGCGGCTGTCAGCGCCTTTCAAGGGTATAGGACACTGTTGGTCGATCTTGATGCCCAAGCCAATTCAACCCAGTACCTCACCGGCTTGACGGGCGACGATATCCCCATGGGGATTGCCGATTTCTTCAAGCAAACCTTGTCATCCGGGCCGTTCGCCAAGAAAAACCAGGTCGACATCTACGAAACACCGTTCGACAACCTGCACGTGGTCACGGCCACTGCTGAGCTGGCTGATTTACAGCCGAAACTGGAATCCAAGCACAAGATAAACAAGTTGCGAAAATTGCTGGATGAGTTGAGTGAAGACTATGACCATATTTACCTGGATACCCCTCCCTCACTGAATTTTTACGCAGTTTCAGCGTTGATCGCCGCCGATCGAGTGTTGATCCCCTTCGATTGCGACAGTTTCTCCCGTCAGGCGCTTTACGGCTTGCTCAAAGAGATCGAGGAGTTGAAGGAGGACCACAATGAGGGGCTCGAAGTTGAAGGCATCATCGTCAATCAGTTTCAGTCTCGCGCCAGCCTGCCGCAACAAATCCTCGACGAATTGATTGCGGAAGGGTTGCCGGTGTTGCCGGTTTACCTCAATAGCTCGGTAAGAATGCGTGAGTCGCATCAGGCTAATACACCACTGATCTACCTCGACCCACGGCACAAGCTGACGCAGCAATTCGTCGACCTACACGGTTTGCTGGAGTCGGGTGTGAACCATTGATTGGGACGCGCCTGCGCAGGCGTTGAGAGCGGCGGGTCGTAGAGGTGAATACAGGTTCTCCCGCAAGGTGCCATCCAGTAGTGCTCGGTAAAACTGCATCGCGGCTTTCTGCGACACCTCAGCAAGGTCCGCAGGAATGGGAATGGTCGCCTCCATATCCGCCTCGATACTGTCTGCACTTGCCAGAAGTCGGTGGTTGCCAGGCGGGCAGCCGCATTTGACCTCGTGCCCTTGGGTTGCAACTGCAATGTAGCGGTCAATGTACGTTGGGTTGCCTTCGGCGATATAACCGACGTGCTTGCACTTGGGGCACCACACGAGATCGCCCATTCTCGCCAGCTTGCGCAGCTGCACGGCAACCTTCGCCGAGGCGCTGATGACGAAACCGTCCGTGGTTGTGAGATCACCTTCCCTGATGACATACGTCATGACTGCTCCTGACCCGTTGCTTGATTTGAATCATCAGGCTAGATCAAAAAGCAGCGGCAGGGCCCCGGAAAAGCTGTTTGGGAAATGCCCTACGGAAAAGTCAGCATTTGCAAAGCCGCGCGGCAAACTCCTTAAATACCCTCGCTCTTCAACCAGGCTAGCAGCTGCGGCAAAGGAAACGCCCCGCTTTGGCGTGCGACTTCCCGCCCATTTTTAAACAGGATCAGGGTAGGGATTGACCGAATGTTCAGCTGCCCGGACAGCTGCTGATTGCTTTCGCTGTCCAGTTTCGCCAACCGAGCACGGCCCGATAGCTGAATAGCTGCCTGCTCGAAGGTCGGCGCAAACGACTTGCACGGCCCACACCACTCGGCCCAGACATCGACCAATAGCGGCAAATCGCCTTTGATCTGGCTGGTGTAATTGGCTTGGGTCAAGGCAAAGGGTTTGCCAAGCAACACCTGCTCCTTGCAACGTCCACACTTAGGCTGATCGCCAACGCGCTCGGCAGGGATGCGGTTGAGGCCGTTGCAGTGCGGGCACGGGATCATCAGAGGGTCGGACATGGTGGGCTCCGGTGGGTGGATAGATGGGAATTAATGTGGTGGTTCGTTAGGGAATACTCAAGGGCTTCACACAAATATGGGCTGGGTTTCATCGGCATTACACGGCTGTCAACTATCCGATCAGAGCGTTGTATTAAACGCAGTTGCAAATTATTCTCTCGTGACTTCTTGAATTGTAAGGTTTTTATATCTGGAATTAATAGCGTGCTGTGGCAAGTTTGTTTGTAGTTAATTATGGCGCTATAAATTAATTAAGGAAGTTGCTATGCGAGCATTTAAAACGATTGTTCTGTCATTGCCACTGGTTGCTTTGGCTTTGTCGGCTACTGCCTATGCAGGTCCACCTATACACGTGACTTTCGAAAATCAGGGGTCCGTTGATGTGGTATATACCATTTCTAGTCGTAATGAGGTGGGGACACAAGTCAACGCATCACCCAAGCCCAGCGTTAACGTAAAGGGTGGAGGAAGCAGCCGTTATACAGTGCAAAGTGGAGTATCTCCCGATTCAAGTTACGCGGTTGTGCGTTATCAGGCAGGTCGTAAAAGTTGTCAATTTACAACGACATTTGTTAATGCCATGCAACGAGGTGGGGTTAAAGTTCCTGCTTGGAAGAAAAGTGCGGTCGCCAGCGGTGGTGCTATCTGTACCGCGACCATTACGGCCACAAACTATTCAGATTATGGCTGGTCGACGAAGTTTACGATGAAATAAAGGAAGGAGTGGGTTGCTACGGCCTTGTCGTATTCAAGGCTGTAGCTACATATTATAGGGAGATAATGATGATCAATAGTATTCAAAACTCGCCGGTTAGCGGCCTCATCGTCAGCAGCCTGACTGCACGCTCAGCGACAATGGATAGTGCCGTTTCATCCGCGGCCGGCACTACTGCTTCTGACTCGCCGAAGATGTCGATGCTTTCTCGTCAGTTGAGTGAAAGTGCTAAGCATGCAGCATTAAGAGAGGATAGTTTGACCTACAGGCAACTCGGAGAATTAAGAAAAAAACTAACCGATGATTTTTTTGGTGAGCATTATTTTTTAAATAAAATTAGATATGATAGTGAGGTTCCTAATGTCGATGATCTTGAATTGCGAGCAAGAGCCGTGGCGGCCACTGAGTATGTGAACGGTGCTGCCCTAGGAGATAAAACAGTTAAAAATCCTTTCGCCGGGCTGCAACGTGAGCAACTGGCCCTTATAACGTATGATGACAGCGGGTTGTATACCGTAAATGAAAGACGCGCTGCCTCATACCGTTCCGACCAACTTGAGCAGGAATGGTGTAAGAAAGTATCAGCGATGATCATGGACGAATACAGTCGCACCGGCAATACGAAAACGCCCAAAATTCTGGCCGAGATGCTTTCCCATTATCAGGCGTTACCGCGTATCGAGCAGGCTCAGTTTCCTGACGGGTATGCCGCAGATCTAGAAAGCAAGATCGGTTCCGGCGCTCCTAACTAACGACAATAATAGAATAATCAATTTTATGTTGGTGTTAGAGTTGTACATATGGACTCCCACCGGTCAGCGTTTATTGTCCCAAGTTCAAGGCCTTTCCGAGAGTCTGTGGGACCGAACTCATTCGGGAAGGGTAACTTGGTCTGTCTGAGGGATTGCAAGCCAGCAACCATCATGTCGCTATTCCTAACAAATAACGACACGTTATCTCGACATGTCGTCGCTGGCGACATGAGTCGGAAGTCATGTCGCTATTTCCACAAAATAACGACACGTTCTCTTGACGTGTCGCCGCTAGCGACATAAGTTGAAGTCATGTCGTAAAAGATAGGTTTTTGGAACATGACAAATTTCGCTAGCGGTTGGCATCCTGAAAAACCCCACAATCTTCCTCTTCTGCCTCCGGGTCAGGAGCTCGAAACGAAGGCGGTTCTCAAACGCTGCATCACGGCGCGAGCCGCCTTGGCTGAGCTGAAGCAAGCTGCGTTGTTGCTGCCTAATCAGACAATATTGATCAATACGATTCCGTTGCTGGAAGCAAAGGACAGCTCGGAGATCGAGAATATTGTGACGACGACGGACGAGTTGTTCAGGTATTCGGATGGCAGCGGGCTCGCGGATCCAGCCACTAAAGAAGCATTGCGTTATCGATCAGCGCTGCATCAAGGGTTTGAGTCTTTGGGGCGTCGTCCGCTGTGTACCGTAACGGCCGTAGAAGTATGCCGCACGCTCAAGGGCGTGGATTTGGATATTCGTCGAACGCCCGGTACTCAATTGGTGAATGCCCAGACGGATGAAGTTATCTATACGCCGCCAGAAGGCGAGAGTCATCTGCGAGACTTGTTAGGAAATTGGGAGCGATTTCTGCACGAACAAACTGACCTCGATCCCCTGGTTCGTATGGCTGTCGGGCATTATCAGTTCGAAGCAATTCATCCGTTTATCGATGGCAACGGTCGAACTGGGCGGGTGATCAACATCCTTTACCTGATTCATGAAGGTCTGCTCAATCTTCCCATCCTATATTTAAGCCGGTACATCATCAGTCACAAAGCTGATTATTACCGACTGCTGCTGGAAGTTTCCAGGGAGCAGGCTTGGGAGCCTTGGCTGCTGTTCATGTTGCAGGCAGTTGAGGAAACTGCACAGTGGACAACGGCAAAGATCACCGCGATTCGCCGTTTGGTTGAACATACAACCGGCCATGTTCGGGAGAAATTACCCAAAATCTACAGTAGAGAACTAGTAGATGTAATCTTCGAGCAACCTTACTGTCGGATCGGCAATCTAGTAGAAAAAGGTATAGGCCAGCGTCAGGCTGCGTCGCGCTATCTGAAGGATTTATCCCAACTGGGCGTGCTCCGAGAGGTGCACGCAGGAAAGGAAAAGATTTTTATCCACCCAAAATTGATGCAGTTGTTAAACCGCGACAGCAACCAGTTCACGCTCTATACGTAAGCGAGCAAGCTGTCCTTTCAAGACGAACAACTAATCTCCAAATGCTTGCCCCATTCCGGTGGTCGTTCCGCGTAACTCTCCATGCCCGGTTGCGCTTCGAAGGGTTTGGTCAGCACTGTGTGCAATCGGCGGACTTCTTCGTAGTTTCCGTCTTCGGCGGCGTCGATGGCCTTTTGCGCCAAATAGTTGCGCAGGATATAGAGCGGGTTGACGGCGTGCATGCGGGTTTGGCGTTGTTGCTCGGTGCCGCTGTCTTCTCGGGCGATGCGCGCTTGGTAGTCGCTGGCCCAGGAATCGAAGCCTTTGATGTCGACGAAATCATCGCGTAGTCGACTGCATGCGGATACTGCAGGCTCGTCGCCAAGACGGCGGAAGAACAGGGTGTAATCGACGCCGCTGTTTTGCATCAGTTTGAGCAGGCGTTCGATCAGCGTGGCATCGCTGTCTTCTGCGCTGGTCAGACCCAAGCGGCGGCGCATCAGGTCCAGGTAGTGAACTTGGTACAGCGGCAGGAACAGACCAAGAGCCTCGCGCAGGGCTTCGACGCTGATGAACGGGGTCAACGCCTGGGCGAGGGCGCTGAGGTTCCATTGGCCGATGGGCACTTGATTGCTGAAGGAGTAACGCCCTTCGTGATCCGAGTGGTTACAGATGAAACTTTGATCGAAGTCATCGAGAAAAGCGAACGGGCCAAAGTCGAAAGTGATGCCCAGAATCGACATGTTGTCGGTGTTCATTACGCCATGGCAAAAGCCATACGCTTGCCACTTCGCGATCAGCTCAGCGTTACGCTCGACGATCTGTTGGAACATTGCCAAGTAGGGTTCGGGTTGTTCGAGGCAGTCCGGGTAGTGCATGGCCAGCACGTGTTCGCCCAGCGCCTTTAGTTGCTCCGGCTGCTTGGTATAGAAGAAATACTCGAAACTACCAAACCGGACATGGCTCGGCGCCAGACGCAGGACCATGGCCGCGCGTTCCTGTTTTTCGCGCCACACCGGGGTACTAGATCCGATGACGCTTAGCGCACGGCTGCTTGGGATGCCCAGTGCATGCAACGCTTCGGAAGCCAGGAACTCGCGGATTGACGAGCGCAGTACCGCTCGGCCATCGCCCATTCTCGAATAGGGTGTTTGCCCGGCACCTTTGAGATGCAAGTCCCAATGTTCGCCGGCCTCGTTGTACACCTCGCCCAGCAACAAGCCGCGCCCATCACCCAAGCGTGGGTTGTACGAGCCGAATTGATGGCCGGAATAGACCATCGCCCGCGGGTCGGCGTCGGCCCAGAGTTTGTGGCCGCTGAATATTTCGGCAAATACAGGGAGTTCGGCCTGGGCCGGGTCGAGATCAAGCAACGCCATGGCCGCCGTGCTCGCGACGACTAACCGGGGGTCAGCGATGGGTTCGGGCAGCACCGTGGTTGAAAACGCGTCCCCCAGGCGGGCGAAGCGGTTGTCGAAGGTCAGTTCGTCGAGGGCTTTCAAGGGCCAACTCCAGCAGAATGTCCGACCATTCTGCTGGGATTTAACCCATCAGTCGAGCTTCACATCCGGTGGTTCAGGTGCGTCGCTGACAACCGGAGGCACTGAGGGCTGCGGTTTGCCTGGCTTGGCAGTCCCTTCTACGGGCACCAATTTGTACTCCTCCCCGTGCAGGTTTTTGAGATAAACCTCCATCTGCCGGAACGAGATATTGATGTTGTTGGCCTTGAATTCGCGGTTGATGAAGCGGTTGATCTCGTCGATAGCCGGGTTACGGTCACCCAGGTCACGCACGTGCATGCGCAACTCGTGGTCGAGTGTGCTTTCGCCGAAATTCAGAAAGTACACATGCGGAGCCGGGTCCTTGAGCACGCGCGGGTTGTCGTTGGCAGCCTTGAGCAGCAACACGCGCACAAGGTCCAGGTCCGAGCCATAATCGACGCCGAGCTTCAGCGTCACACGGGTCACGGTGTCGGTCAGCGACCAGTTGATCAGTTGTCCAGTGATGAACGTCTTGTTCGGGACAATAATATCTTTGCGGTCAAAATCAGTGATGGTCGTGGCGCGGATCCGGATCTTGCTGACCGTCCCGGACAGATTACCGATGGTGATGGTGTCGCCGATCCGTACCGGACGCTCGAAGAGGATCATGATGCCGGAGATGAAGTTAGCGAAGATTTCCTGCATGCCGAACCCCAGACCCACCGACAGCGCCGCCACCAGCCATTGCAACTTGTCCCAGCTGACGCCCAATGCCGACAAGGTCGAAACAAAGCCCACGCCAGCAATCGTGTATGACAGCAGGGTGGTAGTGGCGTAGGCGCTGCCCTGGGCAAGGTTCAGCCGCGATAGCACCAGTACTTCCAGCAGGCCAGGTAAGTTACCGGCCAATACCACAGTTGTGCCGATGATGATCAGTGCGCCAATCATGTCGCCGAGGCTGATCGGCACCATGCTCATGGTAGCGCCGGTACCGCTGGTGTATTCGTAGAGCGTGATGTTATCCAGGTAAGAGAACACGCTGATCAAATCTGACCACACCCAATACAACGCCGCGATAAAACCGGCCAGCAATGCCAGACGTATCAGTCGCAATGACTGATCGTTGACTTGCTCGATGTCCAATGTCGGTTCTTCGATGGTTTCACTGTCGCCGTTTTCTCTAGCCGCCTGGCGTTTGCTTTGGGCGCGTTGGTACGCCAATCGACGTGCTGCAACACTCAGCCCGCGGACGAAGGCGGCCTCGATCACCAACCACAACATCAGTAGGTACAAGGTGTCGATCAATCGATCACTGAGTTTCAACGCGGTGTAGTAGTAGCCGAAACAGACCGCAAGGAATAGCGCGACCGGCATTGCCGTGAAGAGCGCGCCGACAGCCTTGCGAAACAGTGAGGCGCTCTGATGGTTGGGGCTTCGGACCAGCAAGCGGCTTAGCAGCAACGTCATCAATGCGTAACAGGTCAAGACCACGGCAATACCGAGCACGTCGTCGGCCAGTGCGGCCGGTTGGTGTTCGGCCACGGCTACGACGGTAACCAAGGCCAGTACTACCAGACCCAGGCGACGAATCCAGCCCTGAAGGAACTCAACTTGAGGCTTTTCCCAGCGGAAATGCAATTGCGCGACGCCGCCCGGCGCGAGAACTCGGTAGGCGGTATAAAACATCAGCCAAGCCAGTGCCATTTGCAGCAGTGCGGAGCCGAGGTTGGTGTTTTGACCGCGGGCGTCAATCTGTAAAGCGTAACCACACAACGCCAGGCCCAGCGCCACCGGCACGGCTAGCAGAATGTTGATCAAAACCGCCAGCGGCGTATTCCATTGGTTATCACGCTTGAAGTGGCCAACGTCCGCATGCAACTTGCCGAGTTTTTCGTACAGGGCTTTACGTTTCCATACCAGAGCGCCGATCAGCAGCAGCAGCGGCAAGAACAAGAGTGGCCGTTGGGTCAGGCCATCAGTGAGTTCACTGACGCTGGAGGACCAAGGCAGTGTGGCGACCTGTTTGGACAACCGCGGCGGAATGCCTTCGATCCATTCCAGGTCCAGTGGTTTATTACTCGGGATCCAGAACATCTGCTCATCAAGGGTCGAGCGCAGGCCGATTGCCGTGCCAACGAGCTGCTTTTGATTGAGCTGTAGCGTAATGGACTCATTGAGCAGCGAGCTCAATTCACGATTCAGACGTTCCAGTAAATCGGTACGAGTGACGGCAAGGTCCAGCAGGGTTTTACGTAACGCAGGCGTCACGTCTTCAGGCGGTTGGGTCGCGAGCAATTTATCGACGTAGGCGCCGGGGCTACTCATGGCTTCACGCTGTTGATTGACCTCGAACTGATACAAACGGATGTCAGCGATTTCGTCAGCCAGCCCTTTGTCCAGCGTCAGCAACGGCAGTGCCTGTTTCTGCTTGTAAAGAATCTTCGACAGCAAGAGACTGCCGCGAAGGACGTTGATCTGTTCGTCGAGCGCTTGATCGCTTTGGGTCAGGCTGTCCAGTTGCTGCTTGGTTTTGAGGTTCTGTTGGGTCAGTTCATTCAGTCGGTCAGTACCGCGCAGCAGATAGTCGGAAAGCTTTAGGTTGGCTGCGCTTTCAGTGGCCAGCAAGCTGCTGCCGCCGGTTTTTTGCGCTTCGAGCGACAGCTGGGTAACGGTCTGCTGCGACTGGGCGCGACGTTTATCATTGATCAGCGTTTGCAGGTCCTGAATATCCTGCTCCTGCCGAGCGACCTTTTCGGTCAGCAAGTCATGCTGGCTGTTGCCCAAGTCCTGCAATTGACTGTTGCCCGCCAGCTCCTGGCGGCGCAGCAGCGTCATGGCGTTAAGCGAAGCCAACTCGGCATTGAGCTGATCGCGCTGGTCAGGGCTGAGGGTTTTGCCGCTGTCCTTGCCGGATTTCAGCAGGTTATTGATTTGTTGGGTGCGTGTCTGGTTGGCACTGATCTCGGCCTGCGCTCGTTCCGGTCGGGTCTGGGCGGTGATGGTCAGGCTGTTGGCATCATTCAGGGCTTTCTGCTGGTCAGCCAGTTGAGTGCTGCGGTCGGTGAGCAGTTGCTCCAGTTGGGCAACGTCAAGATTGGCAAATCGCTGTGCAATCGGTACCACCTTGCTGGCTTTCAAACGCGCTAAATCGCGCTGATTGTCTGTGGTCTGGCGCGGCGCCTGGCTCAGTTGCTGCTTGAGTTCGACCAGGTTCTTGTCGCTGTCCTCTTTGTTCTTAATAAAAACGAGGGTTTGTTGCAAGACTGCCTGCAGGGCTTTTTGATCGGCGTCCGGCAATTTGCGATCGGCAATTTTCGCCAGGCTGTCCTGCACGGCGCTGCTGGTGGGTGGCTCGGCAGCCTGAACGGTGGCGGTGGATAGGCAGAGCCCAAGCAGGGCAACAACAAAGAAAGGTCGCAGGGTAAGCATAAATACCGGTCGAACTGATCGAAGAGAAAAGGAGTTTAGAGGAACAACCCAGGTCCTGGGCGGCTTCCTTCGGGGAATTTGACGCCGACTTTAAGGATCTTGTTCCCGTCCATGACGGCGACGGTCCAAAGGGTGCCGTTCCATTCGATCTGGTCGCCAACAACGGGCTCGCCACGATTCTTCTGAATAATGAATTGGCTGAGCGGAATATTCGGGTTCAGGCCATCGAGTTTCAAACCGTACAACGCTGCAACAGCCCCGAGTTGAGCGTCTCCTTCCAGCACGAAGTCGCCGAAGAAACGCAAATCAAGACCGCGCTGAGGTGCCTGGCTGAACAACTTGCCCAGGGCGGATAAGTTGTGTTCATGGCCGATGACGCAGAGTAAATCGTCTACTTCCAACGTTGTACTACCCGACGGATGGAGCAATTGCTGACCCCGAAACAGCGCTGCGATCCGGGTGCCTTCGGGCATTTTCAGCTCACGCAGTGCCGCACCGATGCACCATTTCTCAGCGCCCAAGCGGTAAACGAACAATTCCCACTCACTGGTGACATGCACCTCCAGCGCGGAACGGGAAATCGGAGCGGGTTCTGGCGGTACTGTCACTTTCAGAAGCTTGGCCATCCAAGGCAGGCTCGTGCCTTGAACCAGCAGCGAGACCAGCACGATAAAGAACGCCAGGTTGAAATACAGCTGCGCGTGAGGCAGGCCGGCCATTAGCGGGAACACCGCAAGAATGATCGGCACCGCACCGCGCAAGCCAACCCAGGCAATAAAAGCTTTTTCTCGACGGTGGAACGCCTTGAATGGCAGCAGGCCGACGAGCACCGACAACGGCCGGGCAAACAGAATCATCCACAGCGCCAAGCCCAGCGCGGGCAATGCAATGGGCAGGAGATCGTGGGGCGTGACCAGCAGGCCCAGCACCAAAAACATGCCGATTTGTGCCAGCCAAGCCATGCCGTCAAGCATGTGCAATATCCCGTGGCGGCTGCGAATAGGCCGATTGCCCAGCACGAGGCCGCATAGGTAGACCGCGAGAAAGCCGCTGCCGTGAATGGCGTTGGTAAAGGCAAACACCGCCAACCCGCCAGCAACCACCAAAATGGAGTACAGGCCAGTCGCCAGATTGATTCGGTTGACCAGTTGCAGCATGACCCAGCCGCCACCCAAACCGATGATTGCGCCGATGCCAAACTCTTGAATCAGATGCCCCAGCAGGCTCCAATGCAGGCCGGTTTCGCCGCTGTGCAGCATGTCAATCAAGGTTACGGTGAGAAACACCGCCATCGGGTCATTGCTGCCGGATTCGATCTCCAGGCTGGCGGTTACCCGTTCATTCAGGCCTTTGCCGCCCAACAGCGAGAACACCGCAGCGGCATCGGTGGAACCGACAATCGCACCAATCAATAGGCCTTGGATCAAGTTCAGGTTGAACAACCACGCGGCGACCATGCCGGTCAGCCCAGTGGTAATCAGTACGCCCACCGTGGCCAGTGACAGTGCTGGCCATAACGCTACCCGGAAACTGGCGACGCGGGTGCGCAAGCCACCGTCGAGCAGGATCACCGCGAGGGCGAGGTTGCCGACCAGATAGGCCGTGGGGTAGTTGTCGAAAATAATGCCGGCGCCATCGACACCCGCTGTCATACCGACCGCGAGGATGATCACCAAAATAGGAATGCCAAGCCGCGACGAGAGCGAACTGACCAGAATACTTGCACTCACCAGCAACGCGCCGATCAAGAACAGGCTGTTGATGGTGTTCGCATCCAAGGGCGGTACTCCAGATCGAATTCGAGAAAGCGAGGCTCGGACTGACCATGCAGTCCGCGTGCCAAGGGATTCTAACCTGTTGAATTGGATGGCTGTCAAAGCTTTGTCTGTTTCTTTTGTATCGACCGCTACAAGGTGCGGAGCGCGGGCCTCAATCATGAGGCATAGATATTTACCACATCGCCCGGCAGACCGCGTTTATGGTTTGGGCTCATTTGCCGACAGGACGTCTAGCCATGTACGAAGTAAACGCAGCAGATTCTCTCGCTGACGAGTTTTTCAAAACCTTGCAAATCAAGTACGACTCGCCAGAAGAATATGCGAAGGAGACAGTGCGTACCTATGCGCAACGGAAGTGGGGGATAGATTTA
>NZ_JAMFRV010000506.1 GCF_026224925.1 Pseudomonas sp.
CTACGGTGCATTACAGCGCGATTACTTCCAGCTATTTGCAGCCCGAGATCGCTTCCGCAGCCGGTTTGATCCGCAGTAAAAATCAAGGCGTGCTTAATATTGCCGCAGTCAAAGCAGGCAAACCGGTGGTGGCCAATGTTACCGGCACGGTGAAAGACCTGACGGGCCGCAATTTGACCCTGACCTTCAGGCAGATAGCTGAACAAGGTGCGGTGTACTACATCGCGCAGTTCCCTATCGAGCAGCAAGAAACGCTGACCTTTTCCATCAACATCAAAGCCGGCGACAACACCAACAGCTTCAGCTTTGATCAGGAAGTTTTTCCAGGCGAATGATGAATTTCACGCAACTCGTATTGGCCAGCCATAACGCCGGCAAACTCAAAGAGCTCCAGGCAATGCTTGGCGGTTCCGTACACCTGCGCTCAATCGGCGAATTCAGCGACGTCGAGCCAGAAGAGACCGGCCTGTCGTTCGTCGAGAACGCGATTCTCAAGGCGCGAAACGCGGCGCGAATTTCCGGTCTGCCATCCTTGGCTGATGACTCTGGGTTGGCCGTGGATTATCTCGGTGGCGCACCGGGTATCTATTCGGCTCGTTATGCCGATGGCAAAGGTGATGCAGCGAATAACGCCAAGCTGCTGGAGGTCCTCAAAGATGTGCCTCTTGAACAACGCAGTGCACAGTTTGTCTGTGTGCTGGCGTTGGTTCGACACGCCGATGACCCACTGCCTATTTTGTGCGAAGGCCTGTGGCACGGGCGCATCCTGACCGCTGCCAGCGGCGAACACGGTTTCGGCTACGATCCGTTGTTCTGGGTGCCCGAGCGCGACTGCTCCAGCTCCGAACTGAGCCCCGCTGAAAAGAACCAACTCAGCCACCGCGCCCGTGCCATGGTGCTGTTGCGTCAACGTCTGGGTTTGCAATGACCCAGGAATCGCCCGCACAGCCGCTATTTTTGGGCGAGGCTGGGTTTTCGTCGCAAGCGCCTCGAATTGCCCTGCCGCACCTGCCGCCATTGGCGCTGTACATCCATATCCCGTGGTGCGTGCGCAAATGCCCGTATTGCGATTTCAACTCGCACACAGCCAGCCCGGTCCTGCCTGAAGAAGAATACGTCGACGCGTTGTTGGCGGACCTTGATCAAGACCTGGCGCACGTCCATGGCCGCGAACTGAGTTCGATCTTCTTTGGCGGCGGTACGCCGAGCCTGTTCAGCGCCGATGCGTTGGGCCGCCTGCTTAAAGGCGTGGAACAGCGCATCCGTTTTGCTAGCGACATCGAAATTACGCTTGAAGCGAATCCCGGCACCTTTGAGCAAGCCAAATTCAGCGCGTATCGCGGTTTGGGCATCAATCGGCTGTCGATTGGTATCCAGAGTTTTCAGGAAGAGAAGCTCAAGGCACTGGGCCGGATTCATAACGGCGATGAAGCGATTCGCGCTGCAGACATGGCGCGCCAGGCGGGGTTCGACAACTTCAACCTGGACTTGATGCACGGTTTGCCAGACCAGTCGCAGGATGACGCACTGAGTGATTTGCGCCAGGCCATCGCGCTGGCGCCGACCCATCTGTCTTGGTACCAACTGACCCTTGAGCCGAACACGGTGTTCTGGAATCAGCCACCGACGCTGCCAGAAGACGATATTCTCTGGGACATTCAAGAGGCCGGGCAGACGCTGCTCGCTGAACACGGTTACGCGCAATACGAAGTGTCGGCCTACGCCCAACCTGACAAGCCTGCCCGACATAACCTGAACTACTGGAGCTACGGCGATTTCATCGGTATTGGTGCCGGCGCCCACGGCAAAGTCAGCCATCCAGACGGGCGCATCGTCCGCACTTGGAAGACGCGGCTGCCCAAGGATTACCTGAACCCGGACAAAGCCTTCAAGGCCGGTGAGAAGCTGGTCAGCCTCGAAGAAATGCCCTTCGACTTCCTGATGAACGCTTTACGCCTGACAAATGGCGTGGCCGCCGAGCTATTTCCCCAGCGCACCGGTCTAAGCCTCGACACGCTGGCCAGCGCCCGGAAACAGGCCGAACAACGTGGCCTTATGGACACGGACCCAACGCGGCTGGTTGCCAGCCCTCAAGGCCAGTTGTTCCTGAATGACTTGCTGCACTATTTTTTGATCTAAGGACTTTTGCATGGATCTTGTACTCGACCTGCTCGCCACCGTTTCGCGCTGGAGCCGCAGTAATCTCTCGGAAATTTCTTTGGCGTTGGTCGGTTGTTTGCTGGTGTTGTTCGGCGCAGACATCAAAGGCTGGATCGAAGGCCGTATCAGCAGCTTGGCGGGCGCTTTGCGCGTACCGGTAATGGCGCTGTTGTGCACCATCGGCAGCGGCGCAGCATTGATCTACGCCACACCGTGGGTAATTCGTGGCCTGAGCCAGTTCAACAACTACAGCCTGGCGCCAGTGTTGTTGGTGGTGCTTATCTTGATTGGGGTTGTCGCGGATCGCCGTGGGTAGGACGCAGTGACTTACTGCGGGACCGAATTCATACGGGAAGGCGGTGTGTCGGGCACACCGCATTAAACCCTTCCCGAATGAATTCGGCCCCACAGGCAATCATCAAGCGGTGCCTTACATCAAGCCAGCTTTTCGAACTTCAAATCCCACACGCCATGCCCGAGTTTTTCGCCGCGGCGTTCAAACTTGGTGATAGGGCGTTCAGTCGGGCGTGGTACGCATTTGCCGTCTTCGGCCTGGTTGCGATAACCGGGCGCGACGTTCATCACTTCCAGCATGTACTCGGCATACGGTTCCCAATCGGTGGCCATGTGCAAAATACCGCCGACCTTCAACTTACTCCGCACCAGTTCAGCGAATTCAGGCTGAACGATGCGGCGTTTGTGGTGACGGCTTTTATGCCACGGGTCCGGGAAGAACAGCATCAAGCGGTCGAGACTGTTATCGGCAATGCACCGGTTGAGCACTTCGATTGCGTCGCACTCGTAAACCCGCACATTAGTCAGGCCTTGAGTGAGTACGCCGTTTAGCAGCGCGCCAACACCTGGGTGATGCACTTCAACACCGATGAAATCATGCTCAGGCGAGGCCGCTGCCATTTCCAGCAACGAATGGCCCATGCCGAAGCCGATTTCCAGGGTGCGTGGTGCTGAACGACCGAACGCCTGATCGAAATCTACGGGCGCATCCACCAACGGCAAAACGAACAGCGGACGCCCTTGGTCGAGGCCGCGTTGCTGGCCTTCGGTCATACGCCCGGCGCGCATCACGAAACTCTTGATGCGACGATGCTGGCGTTCTTCGCCCTCTTCCGGGATCGGTGCTGCTTCTAACGATTCAGTCATCAACGGGCTCTTACTTGATCAGGCCATCCAGCGGCGAGGAGGCGCTGGCATAGAGTTTTTTCGGCATACGCCCGGCAAGGTACGCCAGACGACCAGCGACAATTGCGTGTTTCATGGCTTCAGCCATCATTACCGGGTTTTGAGCATGGGCGATGGCCGAGTTCATCAGCACCGCCTCACAGCCTAGTTCCATGGCGATGGTGGCGTCGGAGGCAGTACCCACACCTGCATCGACCAGAACCGGCACTTTGGCTTCTTCGAGGATGATTTGCAGGTTGTATGGGTTGCAGATACCCAACCCGGTGCCAATCAGGCCAGCGAGTGGCATCACCGCGATACAACCGATTTCTGCCAACTGACGGGCAATGATCGGGTCATCACTGGTGTAAACCATCACATCGAAACCGTCCTTGACCAGAATCTCGGCGGCCTTGAGGGTTTCGATCACGTTCGGGAACAAGGTCTTCTGGTCGGCCAATACTTCCAGCTTAACCAGATTCTTGCCGTCGAGCAGTTCACGGGCCAAACGGCAGGTGCGCACGGCTTCGGTGGCGTCGTAGCAGCCAGCGGTGTTCGGCAAGATGGTGTAGCGGTCCGGCGGCAAGATATCCAGCAGGTTCGGTTCGCCCGGATTTTGCCCGAGATTCGTGCGGCGAACGGCGACCGTTACAATTTCAGCGCCCGAGGCTTCAATCGCCAGACGGGTTGATTCCATATCCGGGTATTTGCCAGTGCCGACCAACAGGCGCGACTGGAACGTACGACCGGCCAGGACGAAAGGCTTGTCGGTGCGAAAATTGCTCATCGGAAATCCTCTTTAAGGTTGAGGTTCTTGCAGACTTGAAACCGGGTTTGATGGACCGCTGATTGCCCGGCGCGGATTAACCGCCGCCAATAGCATGAACCACTTCGACCTGGTCGCCTTCGCGCAGGGTCGTGGAAATATGCTGGCTGCGCGGAACAATATCCATATTGACTTCGACCGCGACTCTGCGTCCGGTCAGGTCCAGAAGGACTATCAATGCCGCGACGGTTTCGCCATCGGGTAGTTCAAAGGATTCGCCGTTCAACTGAATGCGCATGCGGGCAGCAGCCTTCATTTTAGGGGCCAGCATTCTAGCCCGATCAGTACATATGACCAAGGCAAAGCCTATCCATTCGTCTCAAGCTGGACTATTGAGTCAGCACTGGGCGTCTAAACCCCACCTAAACGCCATGCGATCAGGCCCAACAAAGCCCAGCCGATCAGGAACGCCAAGCCGCCGAACGGCGTGATAATGCCCAGTTTGCTGATACCTGTCAGGGTCAGCACGTACAGGCTGCCGGAAAACAACAGGATACCGACGGCAAATGAGATGCCCGCCCACGTCACCAGGCGGCCGGGAATTTGAACGGCAATCAGTGCAACCGCCAGCAACGCCAAGGTGTGGATAAGTTGATACAGCACGCCGGTATGAAAGATCGCCAGGTACTCGGCGCTGAGCTTGTTCTTCAAGCCATGGGCAGCAAACGCACCCAGAGCAACGCCGGTAAAGCCAAAAAAAGCAGCTAGCATCAAAAAGCCACGAAACATCTCGAACTCCAGTCAACGGTTGTCATTTGCGCAGGGTCTGTATAATGGCCCGCTCGACTGCTCCGGCCAAGCCATCTCTATGCTGCGTTTCCTCTTCAATCGACTCATAAAAGCCATGTTCTGGTTCGCAGCGGCCAGCGTTGTGCTGGTATTGATCTTTCGTTGGGTGCCACCGCCGGGCACCGCGCTGATGGTCGAACGCAAGATCGAATCCTGGTCTGACGGCCAACCGATCGATCTGCAACGCACCTGGCAGCCGTGGGACAAGATCTCCAATGACTTGAAAGTGGCCGTGATTGCTGGCGAAGATCAGAAGTTCGCTGAGCATTGGGGCTTTGATGTCGATGCGATTCAGGCCGCGCTGGCCCACAACGAACTCGGCGGCTCGGTGCGCGGCGCCAGCACGTTGAGCCAGCAAGTGTCGAAGAACCTGTTTCTGTGGTCGGGCCGCAGTTGGTTGCGCAAAGGGCTGGAGGCATGGTTCACCGGGCTGATCGAGGTGTTCTGGTCCAAGCAACGGATCCTCGAAGTCTATCTCAACAGCGTTGAGTGGGACGACGGCGTGTTTGGCGCCGAAGCGGCTGCGCGGCATCACTTCGGCGTGAATGCCGGTGCGCTTTCCATCCAGCAGGCCAGCTATTTGGCCGCTGTATTGCCTAACCCCCGCGAGTGGAGCGCCAGCCATCCCAGCAGCTACGTATCACGCCGCGCCGGCTGGATCCGGCAGCAGATGCGCCAGTTGGGCGGGGATGATTATCTGGTGGGGTTGAATCACAGCCGGAGGTTTTAAAACACAAAAATGGGCAATACACAAAACCCGTAGGACCGAATTCATTCGGGAAGGGATTTCACAACACAGCATCGTTTGCGTCTGACACGACCCCTTCCCGAATAAACTCGGTCCCACCGGAAGCCAGGAGCCATAGCGAAACAACAAAAAACGCCCTGATCATCTCTGATCAGGGCGTTTTTGTGTATCGGGTGTACTGCTTACGCAGCAATCGACAGTTTCAGCTTGTTCATTGCGCTTTTTTCCAGCTGACGGATACGCTCGGCGGAGACGTTGTACTTCTGCGCCAGGTCGTGCAGCGTGGCTTTCTCTTCAGCCAACCAGCGCTGATACAGAATGTCACGGCTGCGGTCGTCGAGCACTTCCAGGGCCTGATGCAGATTGGCAGTGGAGTTGTCGGTCCAGTCGGAATCTTCCAACTGGCGTGCCGGGTCATAACGGTGGTCTTCCAGGTAATTGGAAGGCGACTGGAACGCGCTGTCGTCGTCCGCTTCAGCAGCCGGGTCGAACGCCATGTCGTGGCCCGTCAAACGACTTTCCATCTCGCGCACTTCACGTGGCTCGACGCCGAGGCTTTCCGCCACACGGTGGACTTCTTCGTTGTTCAACCAAGCCAGACGTTTTTTCTGGCTGCGCAGGTTGAAGAACAGTTTGCGCTGCGCCTTGGTCGTAGCGACCTTGACGATGCGCCAGTTACGCAGGATGAACTCGTGAATTTCAGCCTTGATCCAGTGCACAGCAAACGACACAAGACGCACACCCATTTCAGGGTTGAAGCGTTTGACGGCTTTCATCAAGCCGACGTTGCCTTCCTGAATCAGGTCAGCCTGGGCCAGGCCATAACCGGAATAGCTGCGTGCGATATGCACGACAAAACGCAGGTGGGCGAGGACCATCTGCCGAGCCGCCCCTA
>NZ_JAMFRV010000507.1 GCF_026224925.1 Pseudomonas sp.
CCTTCCCGAATAAATTCGGTCCCACATTAGGTTATGTACCGGGTTGGCATGGGAGGCTTACCCTAACAACCACTCAACGAAACCTGCGGACGTTCACCGGCAAAAAAGTACGGGCGCAGCTTCACACCAACACCGTTGCCGATAAACGCAGCGACCAACCACACCCAGCCGTGCAGGCTGCCGGAGGCGATGCCGCTGAAGTACGCGCCGATGTTGCAGCCGTATGCCAAGCGTGAACCGTAGCCAAGCAGAAGACCGCCGATAACGGCCGCGAACAGCGAGCGGGCCGGAATTTTAAGGCTTGGCGCGAAACGTCCTGCCAGCCCTGCGGCCAATAACGCACCTAGCATAATGCCAATGTCCATGACACTGGTGACGTCTTCCCACACCGGGGCGGCCAGCGCTTTGGCATTGCCCGGAATTTGCCAGAACACCCAACTGCTGACATCTACACCCAAACCGCTGGCAGCTTTGGCGCCCCACAGTGCGAATGCCGAAGTAATGCCCCACGGCCGACCAGCCAGTGCCAGGGTTGCGTAATTGAGCAAGGCCAAACCAATTGCGCCCCATACCAACGGCCAAGGTCCACGCAGGAAACGCCGCAAGCCGGTGTGTTCGCTGGCAACGCCTTCCTCAAGCTGACCATGACGGCCCTTTTCCAGGCGCACAGTCACTGCTGCGATTATCGCAAACAGCGCCAGGCTCATGATTAAAGCCGGAACCACTCCGAAGCTTTTGACGATGGAAATAGCAGGAAACGAAGGCAATGAAAACCACCAGTCCACGTGCTGGGTAGCGATCAACGAACCGATGATGAAGAACAGCAGCGTCACCAGCATTCGCGCATTGCCGCCGCCAACGGTGAATAAAGTGCCGGATGCACAGCCGCCGCCCAGTTGCATGCCAATACCGAAAATGAACGCACCGAATACAACGGAAATACCGGCAGGTGCCACCAGACCGACTACCGGCTGACCGAACAAGGTGCCCGCGCCCAATGCCGGGAAAAACAGCACCACGGCCAGCGCCAGCATCACCATCTGTGCACGTAAACCGGCGCCACGCCGATCACTGATAAACACTCGCCACGCCGATGTGAAACCGAACGCGGCGTGGTAGAGGGTTAACCCCAGCGCGGCACCTACTACCAGCAGTAATACCTGATGCGAACCGACGCTGTTCTGTAAAAACACGGCGCCCAATAACAACAAAACGAAGGCGATCAACGGCGCGGCAGGCTTGCGCTCAGGCGTCGCGGAAAGAGTCAGACTCATAGCGGATCTCGGTGAGTGGAGTGCAATGGCGCCGAGTATAAACGCTTAGTCCGCCCACACCCGGCGCAGCTTATCCAGCGCATCGCGAATACTCGCCTCAGGTACGGCAGCAAAACCCAGCACCATGCCCGCGCGGTTATCCACAGGTTCATCCGAGGTTGGCAACCAATAATCGCTTAACGGATTGATCTCAACGCCGACGCTTTCAGCTTTTTCGATCAATTCTTGCTCGCGGGCCAGCGAGTCAACACGCACCGCCACGTGCAATCCTGCGACGACTTTGGGCATCGCGCCGCAGCCACTAATCCCTTCAGGCCACCCTGCCAACAAGGCATCACGCCGGCTCAATGCAGCACGGCGCATACGGCGGATGTGTCGCTGAAAATGACCGGTAGCGATGAATTCAGCCATCACCGCCTGGGTGCCCACCTCTGAGTGACGCATGTCCACGGCGCGGCGCTGGCTGAAGGCTTCCACCAGCCCCACTGGCAGCACCAGATAGCCCAAGCGCAATGCCGGGAACGCAATCTTGCCGAACGTGCCGACGTACAATACCCGCCCCTTATGGTCCAGCGCTGCCAATGGCGCCAAAGGTGCACCGCTGTAACGGTACTCGCCGTCGTAATCGTCCTCAACGATCCAGCCTTGCGTGCGCTCGGCCCATGCGAGGATTTCAAGGCGTCGCGCCAGGCTCATGGTCACCCCCGTCGGGTATTGATGCGACGGAGTGACGTAGGCCAGTTTGCAGTCGGTGTTCAGCAATTCAGCGCAGCGCATACCTTCGTTATCCACCGCTACACCGTGCAGCCGCGCACCGGCGATGGAAAACGCATGGGCCGCTGCGCGATAACCTGGATTTTCCACTGCAACCGAGTCACCCACCTCGACCAACAGCTGTGCACAAAGGCTAATCGCCTGCTGTGCGCCACTGGTGATCACTATTTGCTCAGGGCTGCAATGCAATCCTCTGGAGCTGCGCAAATAGGCGGCGATCAACTCGCGCAGGCGCCAGTCCCCTGCCGGCTCACCGTAACCTAAACTGCCCAAGTCCGGTTTTCGCCAAAAAGCCGCGTGTAACTTGCCCCAAACGGCAAAGGGAAACAGATCGAATGCGGGCACACCTACTCGAAACGCCCGTGGGGCATCGCCCTTTGGGCGCGGTAAATGATGCTTCTGAAGTAAGTTCAGCGCCGTGCTGTGGATAACTTCTCTGCCAAGAATATCGACTGTTCCAGCCGAGATTGTGGATAAGGCTGTGGGTAAGCCTGTTGATAACCCCGTGGACACTTTTGTGGATAAGTTTTTAGCCGACTTTCTTGTAGTGACGCCAACCGCTAGCAACTGCGCCACATAAGTACCGTCGCCAATGCGCCCCTCGGTGAAACCCTCGGCGTAGAGCTGATCGTAGGCCCGCATCACGCTGTTTCGCGAGATCGACAACGATCCAGCCAAGTCACGGCTGGCAGGTAACCGCGTACCGCTGCTCAAGCTGCCATCGAGAATGCGTTGGCGCAGCGTCTGATAGAGCTGTCGGCTCAACCCGCGACCGCGATCAAGTTCGATGCCGGCCAAATTGAATGGAAAGCTTGGAGCATTGGATGTCATGAAATTGGCCCTACGAAATTGACCGCTAATGGCTCTTACAACCAACCAATAGCCTGCCTAATATTTAGCCATCGGCCAAGGAAAAACTCATGTACGTACCCAGCGCGTTTAACGAAGACGACCTCGCCACCCTTCATCAGCAAATCGAAGGCACACGCCTAGCCGTTCTGGTCACTCACGGCGCGCTCGGTTTATTGGCTAACCATGTCCCGCTGCTGCTCAGCACTGACCAAGGACCGAACGGCACGCTGCATGGGCATTTGGCGAAAGCAAACCCCCAATGGCAGGAACTGGCCAGCGGCGCCGAGGCTCTGCTAATTTTTGCCGGACCAGATGCTTACGTCAGCCCGTCGTTCTATCCGAGCAAAGCTGAACATGGCCAAGTAGTACCGACCTGGAACTTCCTCGCCATCCATGCCTATGGCACGCCCGAGGTGTTTCACGATGCGCATCGCTTGCTTAACCTGGTCAGCGCATTGACCGACAAGCATGAAGCCGGACGCGCCAAGCCGTGGGCGGTTGAGGACGCGCCCAAGGAGTACATCGACAAGATGCTCGGCGCCATCGTCGGCTTCTCGGTGCCTATCACCCGGCTGGAAGGCAAGCGCAAGCTCAACCAGAACCGCAACGCCGCCGACATCGCGGGTGTTCGTGACGGCCTCGCAGCCAGCCCTGCCCCCAATGACAACGAAATCGCCCGACTGATGAGCTAAGGAAGCAATGATCATGACCGATATCCAGATTCGCCCCGTCACCGAGAAGGATCACGCGGCCTGGCTGCCTTTATGGAAAGCCTATTTGACGTTCTACAAAACTGAACTCGCCGACAGCGTCAGTGACGTCACGTGGCAACGTATTCTTGATCCGGGCGAACCAACGAACGCGGCCCTTGCCTGGGACGGCGACAAAGCCATAGGCATGGTTCACTTCATCTACCATCGCTCTAACTGGAGCATCAAGAACGCCTGTTACTTGCAAGACCTGATCGTCGATGCGCAACAGCGCGGAACCGGGGTTGGTAGACAGCTGATCGAATTCGTCTACAGCACCGCCCGCGAAAACAACTGCGACAAGGTTCATTGGTTGACCCACGAAACTAATGCCACCGCGATCCAGCTGTATGAACGCATTGCCGAACGCCCGGGTTACATTCAATTTCGCAAACCGCTTTAGTTCTGGAATCGTACTTATGTCGACCGCTGAACTGCACTGGCAAGCTGCCAAACTGCCGAACGCCAAACCCATCGAAGGGCGCTTTATTCGTCTTGAGAAACTAGACTCGGCGCGCCACGCCGATGGTTTGTGGGATGCACTGGAAGGTCCGAATTCAGACCCGAAACTGTGGGACTATTTGCCCTATGGCCCCTTCACCCAACGTACTGATTTCGATACATGGCTAAGCCGTCATGCGGC
>NZ_JAMFRV010000508.1 GCF_026224925.1 Pseudomonas sp.
CAGATCGGGATTGAGGAAGTTCTGTTTGACCAGATCGTCGCTCTTGGCCAGACCTGCGCGGTTGTTGTTGTAGGCGACGATCAGTTCTTTCTTACCCATCAGCTTGAGGTCATAACGATCGGTAGGTCCGAACAGCATGAACGCTTCGTCGAATAGACCAACCCCGGAGGTCACGAAGTCCGGGGTGTCGTAGGCGATGTTCGGCGCGCGGCGCACACGTCGCTGACCGACCAGGTACTGCCAGGCGGCACGATTGGCCGGGTCTAGGTCCCAATGGGTCATCAGCCCCTCGCCGGCTTTGGACGTCGGCAGCTCGGTCAATAGCTTGCCAACCAGGTATTTGCCAGAAAAGCTTTCCGGGCTGCCGTTTTCGACGTAGTAGGGAAACTGGTAGGTGTACTGGGCCCGGGTCGCCTGGACTTTTTTGCCGCCTGCAGTCATCAGCCAGGTATCGAACGGCGAACTAATGGTGTCGCCGCCCTGCCAGGACAACCGGTAGTTCCACAGCACTTGCGCGCCGTTCTCCGGAATCGGGAACGGGATACCGCCGTAGGCGTTGGCGACTTTCTCGGTCTCGACGACCAGCGTGGCGCGGGTGGCATTCTTGCCGGTGTTGTCATAGACCCATTGCGGGGCAGCCGCCGAGCGGTGGGTCGGATACACGTCCAACCGGTAGTCCGGGTATTTTTTCAACAAAACCTTGGTGCCTTCTGCCAGCTCGCTGGCGTACTGCTCCATGTTTGAGGCCTTGATCGAGTACAGCGGTTTCTCGCCGGCGAATGGATCGGGACGTTTGTCACCCGGTTTGTAGCCGGGCGCGACCTTGGTATAGCCGCCATCCCAGGCCGGGATGCTGCCATCGGAGTTGCCGGCGCGCTCGCCGCCAAGAGGTGTCAGCTCAGACTTTAAGTGTGCTGCCTGTTCGGGCGACACCGCTGCCTGCGCCAAGCTCATGCCAGCAAGGGCCAGGGTAAAGACGCAAGTGTTGAGAAAAGCATTGTTCTGCATGGCGAATCCACCTTATTAAAATGAGGTTTTCACGTAGAGCGAGACGAAGTCGCGGTCGGCCAGCGACTGCCCGTAGCTGAAATTCCCGTCCTCGCGCAGCCCGGCTTTCGGCGCGCCGAAGAAGTTCACGTAGTTCAGGCCAACATCCCAGCGCTGCAGATAAGTGGCCTTGAGCCCGACACTCCAGTCTCCGGAGTGGGTATTGCCGAAGCCCGATTTATTGACGGCCGAAGAGCGCCCATCGAGCACCACCCCCATGCCCATAGGCACGGTCAGGTCGATCCCATCGATAATCTGGAAGTACGCCGGCTCGACCAGTACCCGCAGCGCCGTGGCATCGCGGGTCGTGTTGGAATCAAGGGCCGCGGCGTTCTCGGTGATGCTCAGGGTTCGGTTCCAGGCCAGTTCGGCGAGTGCCGAGCCGCCGTCCCAGAAGGCTGTAGGTGACAACAGATAAATCGCCGACAAGTTGGCGTGCGCGGTCTTGCCCCGAGCAAACAGCGAATTGTCCCCCCCATCAGCGGCCGTGCCCGGCGTCACCACTTGCAGATTGCTCACCAGCGGCGCATTCCAGCGCACCGAGGTTTCACCGGCGAAGTTGAACGGGCCGTAGGCAGTGGAGAAGCTAACGCCGGCAGTCTTGATATCTTCGGCGTAGACCTGGCGATAAGAACTCAAGATCGGCAACCCGGTGGCCGCCGCGGCCGCACCGTCGAGGTAGGCGTACAGGCCAATCGGGGTTTTGTCGTGATACTGCGCGGCGTAGAAACCCAGCTCCAGTTCGGTTCCCGACGGTTTGTAGCGAATCTGCATGCCGCCCTGCCCCGAGTTTCTCGGCTTCAGGTCACCAGCATTCACCGTGTCATTGCCAAACACCTCATGCAGCGAACCGCTACCGTAACCAATGGCATCGGTCTCGCTCAGGTAACTGCCGGCACCGGGCAGGTTGGAACGCTCCCACTCGAACTGGTAGTAAGCGCCCACCGACAACTGCGGGTTGATCTGCAACTGCCCGGAGATCTGATTGACCGGACGCAGGATTTCCTTGAACTGGGTGCCCGGCACGCTGAGCAGCTTGACCACATCGGTCGGGCCCTGGGCATTGGCAATGCCGTTGCCGCCATAAAACAAGCTTTCACCGTAGATCAGGCTATGCCGCCCTAGGCGCACCACACCTTGGGAGTCTTCGCCGAGATCACCGCGCAGGAACACAAAGGCATCGAGGATTTCGGCGTCACGGCCATTGAGCTTGCGGGTGTCGCTGAGGAAATGCGGTTGCTCGCTGCCGTCGGTCCCCTTGTTGTAGATATCGTCGTACCAGGCTGCGCCGCTCAGGCGCAGCCCGTAATTTTGCCGACTGAGGTCCATTTCGGAAAACAGGTCCAGGCGGTTGGAGACTAGGCCGGTGCTGAAATTTTTATCACCCTGGCCCTGGATCGAGGGATACAGGCCGCTGGCGGTTGGCGCGTTGGTCAAGCGGCTGTCCTGCCCCTGTAGACGCCAAGCCTGGCTGTACTTGATGGTGTTGTCCCAGCGTAGTTTCCAGTCGGAATCGCCGAGATCCAATTGCATGGCCTCGACCCTTTCGATCATCGCGCCTGTGCTGCATAACGCCAGAAACAGGGCGCAGTGCTTGAAACGAAAGCAACCTATTACGTTGTCCATGGACGCTCCTCATTATTTTTATTTTCGGCATGGCTTTGCACGCATGGCGCCAGCCAACACGCTCGGGCAGCGGCTTACACCGCTATTTACTGGGTTGCGTTTCAGATATAGGTGGAGGCCAGGCCGCCATCGACCGCCAAATTGACGCCGTTGATCCAGCGCGACTCGTCAGCACACAGAAAGGCGATCACCGCCGCCACCTCATCGGCGTAGCCGGGGCGCTTCATGCGATGGGCATCGGCCTGGGTTCGGGCCTCACCCAGCATGCTCACGAAGTCGCCAAGGATAGGGGTGAAGACCGGGCCTGGGGCCACGCTGTTCATGCGCACCGAATGTTCGAGAAACCAGGGCTGGGCCTGCAGGTAGTTCCAGACGATCAAGGCTTCCTTGAAATACTGGTAGCAGGTCTCGTCCGGTACTGGGTGCTCGGCCAACCAGGCTTGCGCGGCGGCGAAACCTTCGATTCGCGCCAGCTCCTTGTGCAGTTCCAGGCGTAACGGCCACTCAGCACCGAGGATCGAGGCGATATTGACGATGCTGCCACCCGCGGTGATACGCGGCAGCAGTGCGTTGCTCAGGTGACGCAAGCCCAGGTAGTTGACCTTCGCCAGCAGTTGCGGGTTCGCCGTGCCCGGTACCCCAGCGATATTGCACAGGCTGTCGATTCGCACGGGTAACTGCGGCAACAGCCGGTCAATGCTCTCGGCACTGCTCAGGTCGCCCTGGACAAAACCGTCCAGGGTCATGTGCGGGGCCTTGAGATCCACACCGATCACTTGGGCGCCGTGGCTGCGCAGCAGGCTTGCAGTCGCTGCACCGATACCCGAGGAGACCCCGGTCACCAGTACAATCTTGTTGTCGAGTTTCATGTTGAGTCCTCTTATTGTTTTTGTGTGCTCGCCTGGTGGGCCGACCACTCTCGTCGGCCCTAGCCCCATCAGAAGGGGTAGTGCGGCGCCTTATCCTTGACCGTCACCCACTGCCATTGGGTGTACTCATCCCAGTCGGCCGGGCCGCCAACGCTGCCGGCATTTCCCGAATTGCCGCGCCCGCCGAATGGATTGACGCATTCATCGGCCACTGTCTGATCGTTGATGTGCAGCAAACCGCAATTGAGTTGCTCGCCAATCGCCATGGCGCGCCCGACCGAAGGCGAGATGATCCCCGCGGATAGGCCGTACTCGGTACGATTTGCCAACTGAATGGCTTCTTCGTCACTGGCGAAGCTCACCACTGTGGCCACTGGACCGAAGATTTCCTCGTCGAACGCGCGCATGCCAGGGCGCACGCCTGACAGCACTGTGGGCAAGTAGCACAGTTCTTCGTACCAGCCGCCAGCCTCCAACTGCGCACCGGCAGCAATGCTGTCCTTGACGATCTCATGCACTCGCTTTAACTGCCGGGCGTTGATCAATGGGCCAAGTACTGCTTCGCCGCGAGCGGCATTGCCAACTGTCAGGGCATTCGCTTTCTCGGTCAGCCTGCGGGTCAACTCCACGGCGATTGATTCATGCGCCAGGATAAGTCCGGTGGCCATACAGATCTGTCCTTGGTGCAGCCAGGCACCCCAGGCGGCATTGCTGGCCGCCAGCTCAAGATCGGCATCCTCGAGAACGATCAACGAATTTTTACCACCCAGCTCCAGCGCCACCTTCTTCAAGTGGCGGCCAGCCAACTCCGCGACCTTACGCCCTGCTGCAGTAGAACCCGTGAACGCGATCATCCGCACATGTGGGTCACGGCACAGCGCCTCACCCGCCTGGGCAGCACCCGGCAGCACCTGCAGCAACCCTTTGGGCAGACCGGCTGCTTCAAACAACCGGGCAATAATGAAACCGCCGCTGACCGGCGTCTGCGGATCGGGCTTGAGTACCACCGCATTGCCAGCTGCCAGCGCCGGGGCCACCGAACGCAGGGAAAGTACCAAGGGAAAATTGAATGGAGAGATCACACCGACTACACCGTGGGGCAGTCGACGCGCATAGGATAAGCGCCCCGCTTCGCTGGGCAGCACTAGACCATGGGGTTGCGACAACAGTCCCGCAGCCTGATGCAGCAAGACAATGGCCTCACGAACCTCATGCTCACCTTTGAACAGACTGCCGCCGCTTTCCCGGGCGATGTACAGCGCCAGCTCGGCAAAGTGTTGCTGAGCCAGTGCTGCGGCTTTGCGAAAGATCTCCGCCCGCTCGCGCGGCCCCAATGCCGCCCAGGCCGGCTGGACACGAGCGGCAGTCATACTGGCGAAAGCGATGTCAGCGGCATCGGCCAGGCCGGTGACCGTCAGTACTTCACCGGTGGCTGGCTCGCGTACGCTATTGCTGCCGCCCAATGGACGTATCCAGTCACCATTGAAAATACGCTCGCACCACTGCTCGTCTCGCAGAAAATCAGAGGGTTCATTTACCGACATTTCGGCCTCCCGGCTCTTGTGTTTGTCATCGCCCGACGCCGCCTTGGTGAAGCGGTGAAGTCGTCTGCGTCGTGAAAGCACTAGAGCAAGGGCTGTGCCGGTTTTCTCTATCTTGCCGTTCTTTAGATGGCGAAGGCTCTGGCACAAGGGCTTAAGAGGAGCCCCCAGAGATTGATCAACAGACTTGAGGCGCGTCCGGTACTGCGCCACTTGTTCAAATGATAAAGTTATGTTTAATAACTTCTTTGGCAGTTACTCATTTCGGTCAGTCATTGCGCTCAGGGGCATAACAATGAATAACCCCCACTTGTTGTTTCCCGGTCTCGCGACGCGTGAGGAGCACTTTTCGCCCCGCGGAGACAGCTCCCAACTGGCCGAGGGCAACTCACCGACCCTGGCCGAGCTGACCGAATGCCTGTTCTTTTCCCCTGTCGACGGACGCATCTGGCTCAACGATCAGCGCATGCTGCTATTGCACAGTTCATCCTTCGGCGCGCTACGCCGGGAGATCATCGATCGCCAGGGACTGGAACAAACCCGTGGTCTGTTTACCCGCACCGGCTACCTGTCAGGCGCACGCGATGCACGGCTGATCCGCGAGCGCTGGCCAGATGCCGACGCCGCGGCTATTTTCTCGGCCGGTACTCGCCTGCATACCCTCGAAGGCATGACCAAGGTCGAACCCCTACACTTCAAGTTCGACGCCGACTCTGGCTTCTACGAAGGTGAGTTCCTCTGGCATCACTCCTGCGAGGCCGACGAACATATCGCCGCCTACGGGACCGGCCAGGACCCGGTGTGCTGGACCGAATTGGGCTACGCCATCGGCTATGTCAGCGGGCTGTTTGGGCGCCTAGTGATCTTCCGTGAAATCGAATGCCGGGGTATGGGCCACGAGATCTGCCGAGTGGTCGGCAAGACCGCCGAACAATGGGGCGATGTAGAACAGGACCTGAGTTATCTCACCGCATCGCCATCCAGCGTCGCCCCCAGGCAGCCTCCAGCTTCAGCACCCGCCCCCGATGACGACAGCGAAATGCCTGGCGGGCCAAAAGCTATCGGAGCCAGCGCCGCCTTCAATGCCGCCACCCTCGCCTTGCAGCGTGTGGCACCGACACCCGCTACGGTGCTGTTCAGCGGTGAATCGGGGGTCGGCAAGGAGCTATTTGCCCGCCAGTTGCATCAGTGCAGCCCACGCCATCAAGCGCCGTTCGTGGCCCTCAACTGTGCCGCGATCCCGGACAATCTGATCGAGGCGGAACTGTTCGGTGTCGAACGCGGGGCCTATACCGGCGCCACCCATTCGCGCCCTGGACGCTTCGAACGGGCTCATGGCGGCACCCTGTTTCTCGATGAAATCGCCAGCCTCAGCCTCCCAGGTCAGGGTAAGCTGCTGCGCGCATTGCAGGAGCGTGAGATAGAGCGAGTCGGTGGTAGTCAGGCGATCAAAGTGGATGTCCGGGTGGTGGCGGCAACCAACGTCGACCTGCGCAAAGCCGTGGCGGCCGGAGAGTTTCGCGAGGATCTGTTCTACCGTCTGAACGTCTTCCCCATTACCCTGCCGCCACTGCGTGAGCGACGCGATGACATCCCGTTACTGATCAACGCGTTCCTGCGGCGCTTCTGTAAGGACTACGCTCGCAAACCCGCCGGCCTGACCATGCGAGCGCTCAAGGTGTTATTGCGCTACGACTTCCCCGGCAACGTGCGGGAACTGCAAAATCTGGTGGAGCGCGGTCTGATCGCCAGCGAAGACGGTCAGGCCATCGATCTGGTCCATCTGTTTCGCAACGAGCCATTGCCGCAGGAGTTGTACTCGCTGGACGACAATGGCAGCCTCGCGGCAATCGACCAGAGTCCCGCCAACACAGCGCCTCGCCCAGCCTTGCTGGAAACCTTGACCCGACTGGAGCAAGGATTCTCCATTGAAGGATTGGAGTCGCGCTTGATCGACGAAGCGCTGCAACAGAGCGAAGGTAATTTGGCTGCTGCGGCACGAATGCTGGGGTTGAGTCGCGCGCAATTTGCCTACCGGCTGAAGAAGTACCGACAGGCATCGGCCTGATTCGGGCGGGTCAACCTGCGGTCAACAGCGCGAATACCGTTAAGGACATTAACTATCCTCCGTACACACCGGTCCAAGTAACATGGCCGCTTCGGCAGAACGGCCATCCTTAAGCGCAAAGCCACCCACTTCGATTATCCACAAGAACCGCCATCGGCGGTTTTTTTGTGCGTGAACGCACGATAATGGATCCATTAATAAACGACCCAACATTATCAATTCATAGCTTATTCCCACAAAATATGGATTTTTAGCATCAAACAAGGTTGACTCGATGGATTCACTTATCGCTTAATGGATCCATCAAAACAAAAACAAGCGTTGATCTGGAGATTGTTCATGTACCCAAAAAACACGTGGTACGTCGCCTGCACCCCCGATGAAATTGCTGGAAAACCACTCGGTCGGCAGATTTGCGGCGAAAAAATTGTTTTCTATCGCGGCCAGGAAAACCAAGTGGCCGCAGTCGAGGACTTTTGCCCGCACCGCGGCGCGCCGCTGTCGTTGGGCTATGTCGAAAACGGCAACCTGGTGTGCGGCTATCACGGCTTGGTCATGGGCTGCGATGGCAAAACTGTCGAAATGCCAGGGCAACGGGTACGCGGTTTCCCTTGCAACAAGACTTACGCGGTGGTCGAGCGTTACGGCTTTATCTGGGTCTGGCCTGGAGAGCAGGACAAAGCCGACCCGACATTGATCCATCACCTGGAGTGGGCCGTGAGCGATCAATGGGCTTACGGCGGTGGTCTGTTCCACATCGGCTGCGACTATCGCCTGATGATCGACAACCTCATGGATCTGACGCACGAGACCTACGTACATGCGTCCAGCATCGGCCAGAAAGAAATCGATGAAGCCGCCCCAATCACGACGGTCGAAGGCGATGAAGTGGTCACCGCACGCCACATGGAAAACATCATGGCTCCGCCGTTCTGGCGCATGGCCTTGCGCGGCAACAATCTGGCCGACGATGTGCCGGTTGACCGCTGGCAGATCTGCCGCTTCTCGCCACCCAGTCACGTACTGATCGAAGTGGGTGTCGCCCATGCCGGCAAAGGTGGCTACCACGCCGCCCCTGAGTTCAAAGCGTCAAGCATCGTGGTCGACTTCATCACTCCGGAAACCGACACCTCTATCTGGTACTTCTGGGGTATGGCGCGCAACTTCAATCCGCAGGATGAAGCACTCACTGCGACCATTCGCGAGGGCCAGGGCAAGATTTTCAGTGAAGACCTGGAGATGCTCGAGCGCCAGCAGCAAAATCTGTTGGACCACCCCCAGCGCAATGTACTCAAGCTCAATATCGACGCGGGCGGCGTGCAGTCGCGCCGCGTCCTGGAGCGAATCATCACCAGCGAGCGAGCCACCCAGCCAAAACTGATCGCCACCGATCAATAGCTTGGTCAGGGCGCGCCATGCCCGCCCCTTGCGCAGCACAATTTCAAAACAACCAGAAGTGACCACTGTGGTGGCAACGCTCCGAGGATGAAACATGATTGATGTGGTGGTGGTATCGCGCAAAAACGAAACTCAGGACATCTGCAGCTATGAATTGGCCAGCGTCGATGACAGCGCATTGCCCGCTTTCAGTGCTGGCGCGCACATTGATGTGCACCTGCCCGGCGGACTCATCCGTCAATACTCCCTGTGTAATCACCCCGAAGAGCGCCACCGCTACCTGATCGGTGTGCTCAAGGATCCTGCCTCGCGCGGTGGCTCACAATGCCTGCACGAACAGATCAACACCGG
>NZ_JAMFRV010000509.1 GCF_026224925.1 Pseudomonas sp.
CATGCCTAACCTGCCGCACGAGTCGGTGCCGGTCGGTGCCGATGAAGACGACAACGTCGAAGTGCGCCGCTGGGGCACGCCGACGGCCTTCGACTTTGCCGTTCAGGACCATGTCGGCCTGGGTGAAAAATTCGGCTGGCTGGACTTTGAAACTGCCGCCAAGCTTTCCGGTGCACGTTTCGCTTTGCTGCGTGGCCCGATTGCTCGTCTGCACCGCGCCCTTGCGCAGTTCATGATCAATCTGCACGTGACTGACCACGGCTACGAAGAGGCTTACACGCCTTACTTGGTGCAGGCGCCTGCGTTGCAGGGCACTGGCCAGTTGCCTAAGTTCGAAGAAGACTTGTTCAAGATCTCTCGCGAAGGCGAAGCAGATCTGTACTTGATTCCGACCGCGGAAGTGTCGCTGACTAATATCGTGTCCGGTGAGATTCTCGACGCCAAGCTGCTGCCGATGAAATTCGTCGCACACACGCCGTGCTTTCGCAGCGAAGCCGGCGCGTCAGGTCGTGATACGCGCGGGATGATTCGTCAGCACCAATTCGACAAGGTCGAGATGGTCCAGATCGTTCAGCCTGATCAGTCGCAAGCTGCGTTGGAAAGCCTTACTGGCAATGCCGAGCGCGTTCTGCAACTGCTGGAGTTGCCTTATCGCGTCCTGTCTCTGTGCACCGGGGACATGGGCTTCAGCGCGGTCAAGACTTACGACCTGGAAGTCTGGATTCCGAGCCAGGACAAATACCGTGAAATTTCGTCGTGCTCCAACTGCGGCGACTTCCAGGCGCGGCGCATGCAAGCACGCTGGCGCAACCCGGAAACCGGCAAGCCAGAACTGGTTCATACGCTGAACGGTTCGGGCCTGGCGGTAGGTCGGACGTTGGTTGCAGTGCTGGAAAACTACCAACAGGCCGACGGTTCGATCCGCGTGCCGGAGGTGCTCAAGCCTTACATGGGCGGACTTGAGGTCATCGGTTAAATGGAATTTCTGCCTCTGTTTCATAACCTGCGTGGCAGTCGCGTGCTGGTGGTGGGCGGGGGTGAAATTGCGTTGCGCAAATCCCGCCTGCTCGCCGACGCGGGGGCGTTGTTGCGGGTTGTTGCGCCTGAAGTAGAGGTGCAACTGCGCGAACTGGTGGAAGGCAGCGGCGGCGAAGTCATTGTTCGTGGCTACACCGAGAGCGATCTCGATGGTTGCGTGCTGATCATCGCCGCCACCGACGACGAACCCCTCAACGCTCAAGTCTCTCAGGACTCAAAAAGGCGTTGCGTGCCGGTCAATGTGGTGGACTCGCCAGCGTTATGCAGCGTGATCTTCCCGGCCATCGTCGACCGTTCGCCATTGGTTATCGCGGTGTCTAGCGGTGGTGATGCCCCGGTCTTGGCGCGCTTGATTCGTGCCAAGCTGGAGACTTGGATTCCTTCGACCTACGGACAACTGGCCGGCCTCGCAGCACGCTTTCGCAGCCAGGTTAAAAACCTGTTTCCGGACGTGCAGCAGCGCCGCGCGTTCTGGGAAGAGGTTTTTCAAGGCCCGATTGCAGACCGTCAATTGGCCGGGCAGGGTGCAGAAGCCGAGCGTTTACTGATCGCCAAGATCAACGGTGAAGCGCCAAATGCGGGCGGAGAGGTGTATCTGGTTGGCGCTGGGCCGGGTGATCCCGACTTGCTAACCTTCCGCGCCTTGCGCCTGATGCAGCAAGCGGATGTGGTGCTTTACGACCGCTTGGTTGCCCCTGCGATTCTTGAACTGTGTCGACGTGACGCCGAGCGCGTGTACGTGGGCAAACAGCGCGCCGATCATGCGGTGCCGCAAGATCAGATCAACCAACAGCTGGTTGATCTAGCCAAGCAAGGCAAGCGTGTGTTGCGTCTCAAAGGCGGTGATCCGTTCATCTTCGGTCGTGGCGGTGAAGAAATCGAAGAGCTGGCCGCCCACGGTATTCCGTTCCAAGTGGTGCCAGGTATCACTGCCGCCAGCGGTTGTGCGGCCTACGCGGGTATTCCGCTGACTCACCGTGATTATGCGCAGTCAGTGCGCTTCGTCACTGGGCACTTGAAAGACGGCAGCACCGACTTGCGCTGGAATGACTTGGTCGCGCCGGCACAAACCTTGGTGTTTTACATGGGCTTAATCGGGCTGCCGATCATCTGTGAGCAGTTGATCAAGCATGGCAGGTCTGCAGACACCCCTGCGGCGCTGATTCAGCAGGGCACCACGGCAAACCAACGGGTATTTACCGGCACGCTGGCCAACCTTTCGCAACTGGTCGCAGAGCATGAAGTTCATGCGCCGACACTGGTTATCGTCGGGGAAGTGGTGCAGTTGCGGGAAAAACTGAAGTGGTTCGAAGGCGCTCAGTCACAGGTTTAACCAGTGCGTGTAAACCGTGATCGCCCTTGCTTAAGGGCGATCAAGGCGCTCACTCAGTCGTCTAAGCACCTGACCAGATGCCGCTGCCGGCGAGACGTCCCCGGTCATGGTCAGCGTCAAGGTTCAGCGCAGGCCCTTTCGGCACAATCCCGGTAGGGTTGATGGTCTTGTGGCTGCCGTAGTAGTGATTCTTGATGTGTTGGAAGTCCACGGTCTCGGCAATACCTTCCCACTGGTACAGCTCGCGCAGCCAATTGCTAAGGTTCGGGTAGTCGACAATCCGTCGCAGGTTGCATTTGAAATGGCCGAAATACACCGGGTCGAAACGAACAACCGTGGTGAACAAGCGTATGTCGGCTTCAGTCAGATAGTCGCCGGCCAAATAGCGTTTGTCGCCCAGCAGCGCTTCTAGCGTGTCCAACTCTGCAAATAACTCATCGAACGCTTGCTCGTATGCACCTTGCGACGTGGCGAACCCTGCACGGTAGACGCCATTATTCACCGCCGGATAGATCTCACTGTTCAGTGCGTCGATGCGTGAGCGCAGTGCCTCTGGGTAGAAATCCAGTGAATTGCCGGTCAACCCGTTGAACGCGGAGTTGAACATACGGATGATTTCCGACGACTCGTTGCTGACGATGCGCTGCTGTTGTTTATCCCACAGCAACGGCACGGTCACGCGACCGGTGTAGGTGGCGTCGTCTGCGGTGTAACGCTGATGGATGAAATCAAACCCGTCGAGTTTGTCGCCGCTGGAACCGGTGGCCTTATCGAAGGTCCAGCCGTTTTCCAGCATCAGCCAACTGACGACAGACACGTCGATCAAGTCTTCAAGACCCTTGAGTTTGCGCAACATCAACGTGCGATGCGCCCACGGGCAGGCCAACGAAACATACAAGTGATAGCGTCCGGCTTGCGCAGGGAAACCGCCTTCACCGCTCGGGCCAGGGCTGCCATCGGCAGTGATCCAATGGCGGCGCTGCGCATTTTCGCGCTGAAACGCGCCGTCTTTGCTGCTTTCGTACCACTGGTCGTGCCAGCGTCCGTCGACCAGAAGGCCCATATCTGTCTCCCAAGCTGTTTTGCGTTGGAGGGCAGTTTAAAGGCAATAGTTCGAACGAATAGCGCAAAGGATCGGCGGTTATGATCGGTTAAATCGATCGGTCACGTGCGTCCCAATACTGTTGGGCGAGCACAAACGCTTCATCTCGTGGTGTTCCGAGCCCGCGTAACGCCAAGGCGATGGTTGAAATCAGTGCGAGCTGCGGGTAGCTGTCTTCAATCTCGCCGCGCCATAGCGCAGTTAACTGCAAGGGATCGAGAGTGGCCGGTTTGACGTGGCGTCGTGGCGCCAAAGCGGGCCATTCTTCATCCCAGCTTTGCCCTCCGGTGGTGCCATACAGATGGCTAATGGTGTCGGGGTTCATCTCAACTTCACCGCCATCGCCTTTGATGACGATCGAGTTATCCCCCAGCAGGCCACTGGCTTCGCGGTGCATGCCTTGATAGCCGGGATGGAAAATACTTTGCAGGCCGCAGCGCGCACCCAGTGGGTTCAACACCCGTGCCAAAGAGTGGATCGGCGAGCGCAGGCCTAGGGTATTGCGCAGGTCGATCATCCGCTGCAACTGTGGTGCCCAGTCGCCCAGCGGAATAAACGCCAGGTTGTGCTGCTCAAGAGCGGTCTCGACAGCGTGCCAGTTGCGACACAGTGGGATGCCCAGCAAGCCGAGCAACTGTTCGCTGTACATGCGCCCAGCGGTATGTGCACCGCCACCGTGGAGCAAAATCCGTACGCCGTTCTGCGCCAAACACTTGGCCGCCAGCAAGTACCACGGCAGGTGACGCTTCTTGCCGGCGTAGGTTGGCCAATCGATATCAACCCGCAGCGCCGGAGCGTGCAAGCGTTCACGCACCGCTTCGGTGAAACCCGCGAGTTCTTCCGCGCTTTCCTCTTTGTGCCGCAACAACATCAAAAACGCGCCGAGCTGGGTGTCTTCGACTTTCTCATCGAGGAGCATGCCCATGGCCTCGCGGGCCTCTTCACGGGTCATGTCGCGGGCGCCACGTTTGCCCTTGCCAAGAATGCGCACGAACTGGGCGAACGGGTGTTCGGCAGGTGTTTCAAGGGTCAGCGGGGCAACGTCAGTCATATGCAATTCGTCGGTTTGGGCAGGCCCGCCAGCTTGGCGGCGAGTTTGGCGGGGGTGCCATTGAACAGGCGGTTAAGGTGCATGCTGTTGCCCTTTTGAGGGCCTAGCTTCAACGCCGTGTATTTGACCAGTGGCCGGGTGGCAGGTGATAGCTGGAACTCTGCGTAAAACGCCCTGAGCAACTCCAGAATTTCCCAATGATCAGCACTGAGGACAATACCTTCCTGCGCGGCAATAGCGGTGGCTACTTCGACGGACCAGTCGTTCAGGTTCACAAGGAAACCGTCCTTGTCCAGTGCAACGCTGCGTTCGGCGATCAATAACGGGTTCATAGCCAGGTATTCACCTTGTCGAAGCGAATTGATAGCGTAACGAAGCCTGGATAATCGACGCTTTCTGCCCAGCTCGGCAGGGTCAGATCCCGCGCAGCAAGGTCTTCGTCCAGCACAAACAGCTTGAGCGATGCCGTTTGCGCTTCCAAGGCCTTGAACGGCGCTGTGTCCTTGCGCAGGGCATAGGTCGCGTCACCACACAGCAACAGCGCGTCTTCAGCGCCCAGCAGTCGTAGGCAGCTGGTCAGGCGGTTGTCGGTAAACGGCGAATGAGATAACACATGTAAAGTCGACATCAGAGCGTAATCACTTGATCGTAGCGGTCGATAATGGCGGCAAGTTCGTTACCGTGCAGCAACTGCAGAGGTTCAATAGTTACGCCTTCAGGTGCAACACCGCGGTCCACCAAGCTTTGGCTGCACGCATAGAGATCGTCGATGCCAAACAGCGAAAGGGCCTTCAAATTAGCGGTCAGGTCTTTCTGCTGTAACTCGGCAGCTTTTTGCGCTGGTAGCAGTTGGAACACACCGTCATCCATAAACAGCACGCCAATGGGTAAGTCGAACGCGCCGCCGGCCAGTACGATGTCCAGTGCTTCCCGTGCGCCGGGGCCGGACCACGGTGCCTGACGGCTGATAATCAATAATGACTTGGGCACTTCAAGGCCCTCCGAAACAGATCAGGCGGTCCGCGTCTTGTACCGCATCGTGTAACTGACCCAGCCCGGATAATTCCCACGGCGCAGGCAAGTTGACGGCTGGTCGCTCGTAACGTTGCGCTTCTTCTTCATTCAATACGCCGCGACGCAAGGCAGCGGCGATGCACACCACGCCATCAAGCTTGTTCAGGGTCACGAAATCACGCCACAGACGGGGTAGGTCGAGTTCATCTTGAGGGGTAACGATATTGCCCGAAGCGCTGTGCACGCCTTCTTGATAGAAGAATAGCCGAACGATCTCATGGCCACCGGCCAGCGCCGCCTGAGCAAATAGCAGGGCGCGTCGGGAGGAGGGCGCGTGCGCCGCGGAGAAAAGGGCAATAGCAAACTTCATGGGGCAGCTCGGTCAACGAATCTGTCGCCATGATAAAGAGTTTGCGAACAGCAGACAGCAAAAAGCCCGCTAGGCGGGCTTTTTGTTGGATCTCAATAAATATCAGCAGCGCATCAGTTTCTGTTGCTGCCCATCAGGCCGAATATTTGCAGCAGGCTGATGAACAGGTTGTAGATCGATACATACAGGCTGATGGTCGCCATGATGTAGTTACGTTCGCCGCCCTGGATGATGGCGCTGGTCTGGAACAGGATACAGACCGACGAGAACAGCACGAAACCGGCGCTGATCGCCAACTGCAGACCGCTGATGTGGAAGAACATGCTTGCCAGCGTTGCACCCAGCAGCACGAAGAAGCCAGCGGTGATGAAACCACCGAGGAAGCTCATGTCCTTGCGGGTGATCAACACGTAAGCCGACAGACCACCGAACACCAGTGCGGTCATTGCAAACGCCGAACTCACTACCTCAG
>NZ_JAMFRV010000510.1 GCF_026224925.1 Pseudomonas sp.
AGTCGGTTGACCCGGGACAACTCAGCTTTAAGCCGCTCCTGAAAAAAGCGGCGGTTGTAGACACTGGTCAGCACGTCCGTCACTGACAGGCCGCGTAACTCTTCCTCAACCCGTTTCAAATCCGAGATATCGGAAACAAAACCATGCCATAGCACCCCGCCATCGATCAATTGCTCCGGCGTGGCCTCGCCTCGCAACCAGCGAAGTCCTCGGCGCGGCAATATAACGCGGTACTCTTCACACCAATGGGTCAAGTTTTGCGCAGAAATACTGATCGACTTTTTTATCCGGTCCAGGTCTTGCGGATGGATCCGGTCAAATACAGCATCTGAACTTTGCTGCATCAACTCGTGAGACAGCTCGTAAATCCTCCACATACCGGAGTTGGTGTAATTGAATAATGAGCTACCGTCGCCGTTCATTTGATACTGATAGATACCGCCAGGCACTTGCGCGCTGAGTTTTTCCAGCATCAAGTCGCGTGCAGCCAACGCCTCTTGGACGCGTTTGCCCTCAGTGACATCAATGCAAACCGCCAAAAAACCCGTCCAATGATCATGACCGTCCCGCATGGCCGTCACCAGCATGTTGACCACCAGTGAACTGCCGTCCTTGCGCACGAATGTCCATTCCCGAGTCGGATGACCGCCCTCTTCCAAGGCCTCGAACAACATCACCTCCGTCACCGGCACCTCACGGCCATAGCGCTGGCTTAAGTACTGACCATGACTCTGCAACTCGGCCAATACGTGCAACTCTCTTAGTGGCAGTTGCCCCAATACTTCGTCGCCGCCGTAGCCCAACATCTGCTGTGCGCCAGAATTGAAGGTATTGATGATGCCGGTGGAATCAGTTGCAATGATTGCGACGTGTGTCGTAGCGTCCAGCACGCTGCGCAGTTCGGTGGTTCGTAGTTCAACCAGCTTCAAGGCGCGCTGACGCCTGCTGACCAAGCTGTACAACAACGCACTGAGCATCAGGCTGAACAAGCCGCCCATCACCATCACACTCTTGGCCGACTGATTGGCCACCAAAAATACTGCGGCCGGACGAATCTCCAGACGGTATTCACGATCAGCCATGCGTACCTGCGCAACGAGCTTTAGCTCACTGTCTGCAACGGTATTGGTGGACTGGTACAACAGGCCTGGAGTGCCGGGTGAAGAAACGTCGAACAATTGCAGCGCCAAGTTATCGCTGACCTGTTCAGGCAAGCCCTCGGACATCAGTTTGTTCATACTGATCACTGCCATGACATAGCCAGACAGCGCTTGATGCTGAACGCCATTGCTGGTCGCGGGACGCCGCACAGGTGAGACCAGCAGCACGCCGCTGGCGTTAATGGGTTCCAGACCCACCAGCGTCATTCTTGGCGAAACAGCCATGCTGCCCAGCTCGTTTACCCGCTTGAGCGTAGCCTGGCGAGTGGGCTCGGAGCTGACATCGAAACCCAAAGGTACCGGATTGGTGCTGCGTGACTGGGAGTAAAGCACAGGAAAATATTCCGAACGCCTGGCAGCCGTTTTTAGTTCGCCAGTATTCGTATCAATCTCGCGAATCGTATAGCCGCTCAAACCTAAGCTCTGCGCCTGCTGTTCAAACTGCGCACGTTCGCTACCGGCCACCTTCGGCGCCCAAGAATATGCCTGAGTCAACATCAACAGCGGCGCGGCATAACCATCAAATTCATCGCGGGTGATTTCAGTGGAGTAGACAAAAAAACGCCGCAGACCATCCAGACGCTGGACTTGATCGTCGAAGCGATCTTGAATACGGCTGAGGCGCTCGCCCGCCATTAAACTGAAGCGTTGCTGCACTTGACGCTCATGCCGCTGGCTACTGGAGATCACCAGTACGCTGGTCAGTACAGCACCCGCGCCGAATGCCACGACGGCAGCGAGCCATGCGCGAGCATTCTCGTTGATCGTGTCGGGAATCGTGGGGTGAGGACTTTTTGAGCGCATCGCTAAAACTCACAACGCCAGTGTGTTCTGGCGTCACCGTGGCAATAGCTCAGTTATAGCCATTTGCCACTAACTTGACCAGCCATACTCGCGTCTGCACCTGCCTAAATTAGCCGGGTGTAGACGCTACGCCAGCTTAACGCGCGGTAATGCGCCAAGCCCGGTGAATCTTGGTATTGCGGGCAAAATCCGGATCTACCGTTTGTGCGGTAATTTCCTCGACTGCATAACGTTCGCTCAGGTTTTCATCCAGCTGGAATTTGCGGAAGTTATTGGAGAAATACAACACGCCGCCCGGCGCCAAACGTGCCATGGCCAGATCCAGCAACTGCACTTGGTCTCGCTGCACATCGAAGATGCCTTCCATCCGCTTGGAGTTAGAGAACGTTGGCGGATCGATAAAGATCAGGTCGTATTCATCGCGGCTCGCGTCCAGCCAGGCCATGACGTCGCCCTGTTCCAGGCGATTTTTATCCGAGAAGCCGTTCAGTGACAGGTTACGTCGTGCCCAATCCAGGTATGTCTTCGACAAATCGACACTGGTTGTGGTCCGAGCGCCACCTTTTGCAGCATGCACGCTGGCGGTGCCGGTGTAGCTGTACAGATTGAGGAAACGCTTACCTGCTGCCTCACGCTGAATACGCATGCGCATTGGACGGTGATCGAGGAACAGCCCGGTATCCAGGTAGTCGGTCAGATTGACCAGCAGCTTGACGCCGCCTTCGCTGACTTCGAGGAACTGGCCTTGAGCACTTTGACGCTCGTACTGTTTTGTACCGCTTTGGCGCTCGCGACGCTTGATCACGACGCGGTTCTTCTCGATGTTGAGCGCTTGAGGAATCGCAGCCAACGCATCGAACAAGCGGGCCGACGCTTTTTCCGGATCAATAGACTTCGGAGCGGCGTATTCCTGAACGTGGACCCAATCGTGATACAGGTCGATGGCCATTGAGTATTCAGGCATGTCGGCGTCGTACACGCGGTAGCAGTCGATGCCTTCACGGCGTACCCACTTGCCCAGCAACTTGAGGTTTTTCTGCAGACGGTTAGCGAACATCTGCCCGCCTTCGCTCAGGCGCGCTTGTTCAACGACTGGCTCAGGAGTTTTGATCGGGTTGCCGTTTTTGTTGTACTTCTCGTATTTGCTCGGTGCCTCGACTTCGGTCGATTCGCTGGCTTGTGCTTCAATCTGCTCGCGCTCGACCTGACGCTGCTCGGCGGTACGGCGCTCGCCAGTGACGAATTGATCGGGCAGCACTTTGATCAATAGCAACTTGCACGGTAACGCACCGTTCCAGAATGCATATTGTTTATGGCTGCGGATGCCCATGCGCTTGCCTAGGTCCGGTGCGCCGGTGAATACCGCCGCTTCCCAGTTCAAGCATGCCTGGCGCAAACGCTCGCCAAGGTTCTGGTAGAGATAAAGCAGGCTGGCCTCATCGCCCAAACGCTCGCCGTAAGGAGGGTTACAAATAACCAGGCCTTTCTGGTTCTGGTCCGGACGCGGCTCGAAGGTCGCGACTTCGCCTTGATAGACCTTGATCCACTCGCTTAAACCAGCACGCTCGATATTGTTGCGCGCAGGTTGAATCAGACGTGGATCGGCTTCATAACCGCGCACCCACAACGGTGGCTTGGCCAGACCAATGTCGGCTCGGGCCTGTGCTTCATCGTGGAGTTTGGTCCAGATCGCCGGAATGTGCCCCAGCCAGGCGGAGAAGCCCCAACGCTCGCGCTTAAGGTTGGGCGCGATGTCCGCCGCCATCATTGCGCCTTCCACCAGGAAGGTACCGACGCCGCACATCGGGTCAGTCAACGCGCCCCCTTGAGCGGCGATGCGCGGCCAGCCGGCACGCACCAAAATGGCTGCTGCGAGGTTTTCTTTAAGCGGCGCGGCACCCTGCTGTAGGCGGTAACCGCGCTGGTGCAGGCTGTGGCCGGACAAGTCGAGGGACAAAATGGCTTCGCCGCGATCCAGGCGCAAGTGCACGCGCAAGTCTGGATTGAGCTTGTCTACCGAAGGACGCAAGCCGGACGGTGTGCGCAGTTTGTCGACGATTGCATCTTTAACCTTCAACGCACCAAAGTGGGTGTTGTCGATGCCCGAACCATTACCGCTGAACTCCACCGCGAGGCTGCCTTCGGCGTCCAAGTGGTCTTCCCACTCAACATCAAGCACGCCGTGATACAGATCCTCGGCGTCTTTCATCGGGAAACGCTTGATGACCAGCAACACACGGTTGGCCAGGCGCGACCAGAGGCACAGGCGGTAGGCAGTTTCCATGTCTGCCAAGCCGCGGATAGCCGAGGTATGTTCGCGGGTTTCCTCAAGGCCAAGCCCAGTGGCTTCCTCAGCGAGCAAGCCTTCAAGGCCTTTAGGGCAAGTGAGGAAGAGTTCAAAACGGTCCGACATGGGTAATCCAACGCCTTAGGCGATAAGCGGCGGGGCAACGCATTGCCCAACCAGATTTTAAACAGACGCCTTTCTTGGAGAACGCCTGCGTGGCACACACATTGTGCCAGTCCTTCGTGAACGATCCCCTGTGGGAGCGAATTCATTCGCGAAGGCAGCGATGCTGTATAGCAGATAAACCGCGTCGTCCGCTCCCCGAATAAATTCGGTCCCACAGATTCGGCGTAGGCTAAAACGTTGCAACAAAAAGTCACATTCCGTGACCCTTCGTCGATTAACGGTTGACGTCAATCGGCCATCTTTTAGTAGTGCAAACCGCTTCCATTCTCAACCAAACCCACGGATCAGGGGCGTTCAGGAGAAAATATCCTTCCAAACGCGTGTGTTGCTTATGGCCTGAACACTCCATTAGTTACGTTGTTATGACAAAACGATCATTCACAGCGTCCAGCGCATTGGTTAGAACTTCACTCAGGTTGTCACTGCAACAGCGACACCACTAAGCCCGCGACGCCGGCAGCGGGTATTCACGGCAGAAGATTCTGCCCGACCTCAACATGAGGTCTCCAGGGACATAACAGTCAACAAACGAGGGCAACACCCTATGAGAAGACTTAAGCGTGATCCGTTGGAAAGAGCATTTTTACGCGGATATCAATTTGGTGTTCATGGTAAATCCCGTGAGCTTTGCCCTTTTACTCTACCGTCGGTGCGCCAAGCCTGGATCAATGGCTGGCGAGAAGGACGCGGCGACAACTGGGACGGTATGACCGGCACTGCGGGCATCCACAGACTCAACGAACTTCACGCGGTCGGATAACCAGGCACTTACCGATCAAGTTTTTTAAAGCTTCAACATTCAACTAAACATGCACGCCCCATCCGGGCGGCGGGCTAGCGCCCAGGGGTTCCTTCCAAGGAACCCCTTTTTTAGCGGCGACTCATTGCCGCAATCGCATCTACCGACTGCCCGATCAACGCAGGGCCCTTGTAGATGAAGCCCGAATAGAGTTGCACCAGGCTTGCCCCCGCCGCGATTTTCTCCGCCGCGTGCTTGCCTTCTGTAATCCCGCCAGCAGCAATGATCGGCAATCTCCCAGCCAACTCGGCAGCCAACACTTTGACGATATGGGTACTCTGCTCACGAACCGGCGCACCCGACAGGCCACCGGCTTCGTCGCCGTGCGGCATGCCTTCGACACCCTTGCGGCTAAGCGTGGTGTTGGTGGCAATCACTGCGTCCATGCCTGAATCGATCAGTGCAGCGGCGACCAGCACGGTTTCTTCATCGGTCATGTCCGGCGCGATCTTGATCGCCAGCGGCACACGTCGGCCGAACTTCTGCGCGAGGTCTTCTTGACGCAGGCGCAGTGCTTCCAACAGTTGCTTGAGCGAATCGCCGAATTGCAGGCTGCGCAAACCCGGTGTATTAGGCGAACTGACGTTAACCGTCACGTAACTGGCGTGCTCGTAGACTTTGTCCAGGCAGATCAGGTAGTCATCCACGGCGCGTTCAACGGGCGTGTCGAAGTTCTTGCCAATGTTGATTCCAAGGATGCCGCTGTACTTGGCCGCCCGCACACGGGCGATCAAGTGATCGACGCCAAGGTTGTTGAAGCCCATGCGGTTAATGATCGCCTCGGCTTGGGGCAAGCGGAAAATCCGTGGTTTTGGATTGCCCGGTTGTGGTCGCGGGGTCACGGTGCCAATTTCGACAAAACCAAAACCGAGCTGCGCGAAGCCGTTGATGGCCGCACCGTTTTTGTCCAGACCCGCTGCCAAGCCGACCGGATTAGGAAAATCCAGGCCCATGACCTTGACTGGCAAGTGCGCAGGCGACTTGCTCAATAAACCATTGAGCCCCAAACGTCCGCCTGCACCGATCAAATCCAGCGACAGGTCGTGAGACGTTTCAGGAGAAAGTTTGAACAATAACTGGCGGGCCAGGTTATACATGGGCAGGTGTGGCTCGTGAGCGGCTGAATTCAGGGCGCCGATTATAGACGGACCGGGCATTGGAGGCGAGACATGCTGTAATCTTTGCCGTCGCCCGTGCCGGGTGCGGAATATGCATTGCTTAAAGACGCCTTATCAATAAAGAGCCGTTCTATGAATAACTCACCCAACAATGCACTCGATTGGGTCGCGGGCAGTGATGCCCCGGAAAAAAACGTCATCGATTTAGGCTTTATGGCCCTCACCGATTGCGCGCCACTCGTTGTGGCCGCCACCCAAGGGTTTGCTCAGCCTTATGGGCTGACATTGAACTTAAAACGTCAATCATCCTGGGCCAATCTTCGCGACAAGCTGGTCAGCGGCGAATTGGACGCGGCCCACAGCCTGTATGCAATGATCTATGCCGTGCAACTGGGCATTAGCGGAACGGGCGCAGCCGATATGGCGGTGTTAATGGGCCTGAACCAAAACGGGCAAAGCATCAACCTCTCAAAAGCGTTGCAAGACGCCAACGTGACCAGTCCTGAAGCGCTTGATCGCCGCGTGCAACACAGCAGCAGCAAGCTAACGTTCGCCCAAACCTTCCCCACCGGCAATCACGCCATGTGGTTGTATTACTGGCTGGCGAGTCAGGGCATTCACCCTTTGAATGACGTCGACAGCGTGGTCGTGCCTCCGTCACGAATGGTTGCGCACTTGCAGGCCGGGCGAATCGACGGCTTTTGCGTCGGCGAGCCATGGGGCTCCAGCGCGGTCAACCAACGCCTTGGATTTACCTTGGCAACCTCCCAGGCGATTTGGCCCGACCATCCGGAAAAAGTACTGGGCTGTACCCGGGAGTTCGTCGAGCAAAACCCCAATACCGCCCGCGCACTGGTAATGGCGGTGCTTGAGGCCAGCAAATTCATCGAACAAAGTAACGAAAACCGCCGCAGTACCGCTCAACTGCTTAGCGGCAGCGATTACCTGAACACGCCGGTGGACTGCATCGAACCACGCCTGCTGGGCGACTACAGTGACGGCCTTGGCAATCACTGGCACGATCGACACGCCGTACGCTTCCACGGTGCGGGCGAGGTCAACATGCCTTACCTTTCCGACGGCATCTGGTTTATGACCCAGTTCCGACGCTGGGGCCTGCTACGCGAAGACCCGAACTATTTGGCCATCGCTGGCCAAGTCCAACAGTTGGAACTCTATCGACAAGCGGCTGCGGCCGTTGGCGTTGCTGTCCCCGTCTCGGCCATGCGCAGCAGCCAATTGATCGATGGCAAAATCTGGGATGGCACCGACCCGGCAGCCTATGCGCGTAGCTTTAAACTGCACGCGTTGGTCGACGCCACACCCACCCGCGTCAGTCGCTGAAGGAGCCTGCAACTATGCTGCGTATCCTGCTGATCAACGACACCCCAAAAAAGGTCGGCCGACTCAAGGCGGCCCTGATCGAAGCTGGCTTTGAGGTCATAGATGAATCTGGACTGATCATCGATTTGCCCGTACGCGTGCTGGCCGTGCAACCCGATGTGATTCTGATCGACACCGAGTCACCTGGTCGCGATGTGATGGAGCAAGTGGTGCTGGTCAGCCGTGACCAGCCAAGACCCATCGTGATGTTTACCGACGAGCACGACCCTTTGGTGATGCGCCAAGCGATCAAATCAGGAGTTAGCGCCTACATTGTCGAGGGTATTCTCGCCCAACGTCTGCAACCGATTCTGGACGTCGCGATGGCACGATTTGAGAGCGACCAAGAGCTTCGTGCCCAATTACAGGCACGGGACCAGCAACTGGCAGAGCGTAAACGCATCGAACTGGCCAAGGGTTTGCTGATGAAAATGAAAAATTGTAAAGAGGAGGAGGCTTACACCCTGATGCGCCGCCAGGCCATGAGCCGCCAGCAGAAACTGATTCAAGTGGCTGAGCAAATCATCGCCATGAGTGAGTTATTGGGCTAGGAACGAGCTTGACGCCTAGTGCTGTTCGATATATTGGCCCGGACCTTGCTTATAATATTGCACCGGTAGCCAAAGGCGGTTACCACGTACACGACAAAGACGTCGCACACTCTTCTCGCTCAGGCGAATCGGGTTGCGGCGTTTTTTGCGTTTGGGCTCTTTCGATCTATACCGAACAAGCAAATGGGGTGCTCTATGGATGCAAGCTTCTGGAAGGCCGGTCACAAACCTACGCTGTTCGCAGCCTTTCTGTATTTTGACCTGAGCTTTATGGTTTGGTACCTGCTCGGCCCAATGTCGGTGCAAATCTCTGCCGACCTGCACTTGACCACCCAACAGCGCGGTTTGATGGTTGCAACGCCGATTCTGGCAGGTGCTTTTTTGCGGGTACTGATGGGGTTGCTGGCTGACAAGCTGTCGCCAAAGACCGCCGGGATCATCGGTCAAGTCATCGTGATCGGCGCACTGCTGGCTGCCTGGCAGCTCGGCATTCACAGCTATGAACAAGCACTGTTGCTCGGGGTCTTCCTCGGCATGGCCGGCGCCTCATTCTCCGTCGCCCTGCCGCTGGCCTCGCAATGGTATCCGCCAGAGCATCAAGGCAAAGCCATGGGCATCGCCGGTGCAGGTAACTCGGGCACCGTGTTTGCCGCGTTGATTGCGCCGGCACTGGCCATGGCGTTTGGCTGGACCAACGGGTTTGGTTTTGCCCGGAGTCCATTGGTTGTGGTGTTGAGTGCCTTCCGTTTGATGGCGCGCACCTCACCGCAGCGGGCACA
>NZ_JAMFRV010000511.1 GCF_026224925.1 Pseudomonas sp.
ATTGGCAGCGCATTGGCGAAGACGTACCCCTGCTGGTTAATTGCATGCCGGCCGGTAAGTACCTGGGCGAAGGTTTTCACCGTGCAGGCGGGGTGCCCGCGGTGATGCACGAGCTGCAAAAGGCCGGCCGCTTGCACGAGCATTGCGCTTCGGTGTCCGGCAAGACCATCGGCGAAATAGTCCGCAGTACCGTTGCCAGCGACGTCGACGTTATCTATCCCTATGAGGCACCCCTGAAGCATGGCGCCGGGTTTATTGTGCTGAGCGGGAATTTTTTCGACAGTGCGATTATGAAAATGTCGGTGGTGGGCGATGCCTTTCGTAAAACGTATTTGTCCGAACCCGGTGCGGAAAATACGTTCGAAGCGCGGGCGATTGTGTTCGAAGGGCCAGAGGACTATCACGCCAGAATCAATGATCCCGCTCTGGAAATCGATGAGCGCTGCATCTTGGTGATTCGCGGTGTCGGCAACGTCGGCTATCCCGGCAGCGCTGAGGTGGTGAACATGGCCCCTCCCTCTGAACTGATCAAAAAGGGTATAGATTCGCTGCCGTGCCTGGGCGATGGCCGGCAGAGCGGCACATCGGCGAGCCCGTCGATTCTCAACATGTCGCCCGAGGCTGCAGTGGGTGGTGGTTTGGCGTTGCTGCGTACCAATGACCGACTGCGCGTAGACCTCAATACGCGCTCGGTCAATGTGCTGGTCTCTGATGAAGAAATGGCCGAGCGACGTCGCGCTTGGCAGCCAAGTTACCCAGCTTCGCAGACGCCGTGGCAGGAACTCTATCGTCAACTGGTTGGGCAGTTGTCCACGGGCGGCTGCCTGGAGCCTGCGACCCTGCACCTTAGGGTCATTGCCCGCAGTGGCGGCGAGCCGCGTCATTCGCATTAATCTGCGTGCAGTCTTGGGGCTGGCCGAATCTCATTCTCTAGCCCCAATAACCCGCCGATAACGTTGCTATGCGTCCAGACCTACTACCCTTGCACCCAAACGCGGCGGATAGTAAGCGCCATATCAATGGGCGATAGGTCAGGTTGACTGATGCAAACTCTTGTCATTGGCATCGATCTAAGCACAACGACGTGCAAGGCGATTGCCTGGGCTGCAGACGGAACCCAGGTTGCGCAGAGCAGGGCGCCGCTTAGTCTTGAGCGGCCGGGCGTCACTGCGTATGAGCAACATCCAGAGCAGTGGTGGCTGGCGACTCAGGAGGCGTTGAAGGCCTTGGCGCCGCTGATTGCCGGGCAGGAAATGGCTGCAGTGGCCATCGTTAATCAGCGCGAAACGGTGGTGGTGACCGACGCGGAGGACCGCCTGTTACGGCCGGCAATTCTTTGGCTGGATGAGCGTCGCAAGGGCGAAGTTGCGGCGCTCGCCGAGAAGGTTGGCTGCGAGCGTTTGCACGCTATCACCGGCAAGCCGCTGGATTGGTCACCGGCCATTTACAGCCTCGCGTGGATGGCCAGGGCCGAGCCTGATTTATTCCGTCGCATCCGCCATGTGTACGACCCGCATGCCTGGTTGGTGCGCAAGCTGACTGGCGAGTTCGCCACCAGTTGGGCCAGCGCCGATCCGTTCGGTGCGTTCGATATTACCCATCACTGTTGGTCTGACGAGGTGCTGCAAGCGCTGCCGTTGGCGCTGGATGCCGGGTGTTTTCCGGTGGCGGTGGCACCCGGCAGTGTAATAGGGCGTGTCACTCCGCTGGCGGCGCAATTGACTGGGTTGCCGGTGGGAATTCCTGTGGTAGCGGGCGGGGGTGATGGTCAGGCGGGTGGGTTGGGCGTAGGCGTGGTCAGCGCCGGTACGGCCTATCTGAATCTGGGTACGGCGATTGTCTCGGGTGTCTATGCGAGCGCCCCGAGGGTGGACAAAGCGTTCCGCACGATGTGCGCAATCGACCGCCAGGGCTATGTGCTGGAAACCTCACTGCGCTCTGGCACACTGCTGATCAATAGCTTGGTGCGGCAGTTTTTCGGCATGAACCCGGTGACTCAGCCGGAGTGTTTGCTCAGGCTCGAAGCTGAAGCGTCGGACGTCGTCCACGGCAGCGCCGGGTTGATCCTGTTGCCGTACTGGAACGGGGTGATGAATCCGTACTGGGATCAGGATGCACGGGGATGTGTGCTGGGCTTGTCGCCGGACCATGGCCGGGCTGAGATTTACCGCGCGTTGCTCGAAGGCATCGCCCTGGAGCAAGCGCTCGCGACCCAGCGGCTGGTCGAGGCCAC
>NZ_JAMFRV010000512.1 GCF_026224925.1 Pseudomonas sp.
ATGCGCAACCGGCCAATCAAGGCCTGTCACGCTGTTGAGTCAATTCATGTCTGAGTCCGTCTTTTCTCCCTCCCAAAGCCAGGCCAGTACCTTGTACCTTCCCGCCGGGCCGTGGGCTACGGTTCTGGACTGCCTGTGCGCGCATTTTGGGGCGATCAGCCGGGAGCAATGGCTGGACCGAATCGCCCGAGGGCGGGTGCTGGATGCCAATGGTTTGGCCATCACCCCGGCACTGGCTTATAAAGAAGGCTTGCGCGTTCACTATTTTCGCGAAGTGCCGAATGAAACACCGATCCCTGTACTGGAAACAATCTTGTACGCGGACGAGCACTTGGTGGTGGCGGACAAGCCGCACTTTCTTCCGGTGACGCCTGCGGGTGAATACGTCGAGCAAACGTTGCTTCGACGCCTGATACGCCGTCTGGACAACCCGGATCTGGTGCCGTTACACCGCATTGATCGGCACACGGCGGGGCTGGTGTTGTTCTCTGCAAACAAAAGCAGTCGCTCGGCCTACCAGTCGTTGTTCCCGACCCGTCAAATCGACAAGCGTTATGAGGCTATCGCGCGGGCATTGCCTGAGGTTGAGTTTCCCAGGGTGCATAAAAGCCGCCTGGTGGCAGGCGAACCCTTTTTTCGTATGTGCGAAGGTTCAGGTACCAGTAATACTGAGACCCGGATTGAAGTCAGCGAGCGTCAGGGTGACTGGTGGCGTTATGGGTTGTACCCGGTCACGGGCAAAAAACATCAATTGCGCGTGCATATGGCTGCGTTGGGGGCGCCCATCTGCAACGACCCGTTTTATCCGGACGTGATTAAAACTGCTGCGGACAACTTCGACCTGCCATTAAAACTGCTGGCGAAAGGTCTGCGTTTCGTTGATCCGTTGTCTGGTGAGGCTCGGCATTTCGAAAGCGAAATCGAGCTGAAATGGTAAAAATACAGAACGTTTTCACACCGCCGATCCGCAGTGATTTGCGTACTGCCACCACCCGCCCGCGACATAGGTCGCAGGCGGCACTTCAAAACGTGAAAGTGTTAAAACTTACAGCTCTTTAACGGTACGAACCTGATCTTTGTTGACGCGAATTTCTTTGCCATCCAGTTGCTTGAATTCGTAGAAACCGGTGTCTTCATCGAACTTTGGCGTGTCAACAGCCTGGATTTCCCGTCCATCATTCAGGGTTATCACAGTTGGCGAAGCACAGCCGGCAAGGCTGGCCATGCTCAGTGCGAGCAGGAAGGCGGCGGTTAGGGTCCGTTGAGTCATTACAAATCTCCGTCAGGGAATACTTTTGTTTAGAGCTTACGACCTTGAGACGTATACATCACTGGCAAGTTCCCTGAATAGTGCCGCCGTGGGTGATTCACGCCGACAGGTTAACCAAGGGGTCGGGAAAACCACCCTGTGATATAACAGCGGGCTATTTCTCTCTCTTTGGATTGAGCCTATGAAAGCCAAGGCTGATACACCTTTTGTTCCTTTGAATATCGCCGTGTTGACCGTCAGCGATACCCGTACCCGTGAAACGGATACCTCCGGCCAAGTATTCGTCGATCGTCTGACCGAGGCAGGTCATAGCCTGATTGAGCGAGTCTTGCTTAAAGATGACCTGTACAAAATTCGCGCCCAAGTGGCTACCTGGATCGCTGACGACGAAGTGCAAGTCGTATTGATTACCGGCGGCACCGGGTTTACTGGCCGCGACAGCACACCCGAAGCGGTGGGCTGTTTGCTGGACAAGAAAGTCGACGGCTTCGGTGAGATGTTTCGCCAAATTTCCATGGTCGATATTGGTTCCTCTACCGTGCAGTCCCGGGCATTGGCAGGCTTGGCCAACGGCACATTGGTGTGCTGTCTGCCGGGTTCTACCAATGCTTGCCGTACCGGTTGGGACGGTATCCTTGCCGAGCAATTGGATTCACGTCATCGCCCGTGCAATTTCGTCCCTCATCTCAAGCAGGCAGAGCCCTGCGCAACACGTGGGTGACCTGATATGAGCGGTATTGAAGCGCGGCCGATGATACCCGTCGAAGTCGCCATGGTGCGCTTGCTGGAGATGGCTGAAGCCACGCCGATCCTGGAGCGCGAGCGGGTGCTGTTAGCACACGCAGAAGGACGAGTCCTGGCGAATGATTTGGTCGCTACGCTGGATTTACCGCCGTGGCCCAACAGCGCCATGGACGGTTATGCGCTGCGCTTGGCGGACTGGGCCGGCGAGCCGTTGCCAGTTAGTCAGCGCATATTTGCCGGCCAGGCCCCAGAACCACTCACCCCCGGAACCTGCGCGAGAATTTTTACGGGGGCACCGGTTCCGGCTGGCGCTGACTGTGTGGAGATGCAAGAAAACGCTGAAGTCCAGGACGATCAACGGGTTCGCTTTATAGAACCGCTGAAAACCGGGCAAAACATCCGTCCGCAGGGGCAGGAGACCACTGTCGGCGAGCAGGTGTTGGCTGCAGGGACGCGCATGGGGCCGATTGAATTGGGTCTGGCGGCCTCGTTGGGTCTGGCGGAACTGACCGTGGTTCGGCGTGTGCGCGTGGCCGTGTTGTCTACCGGCGATGAATTGATAGAGCCTGGGCTGCCGTTGGGTCCAGGGCAGATCTACAACAGTAACCGGGTCTTGCTGTGCAGTTGGTTACAGCGGCTGGGTTGCGAGGTTGTGGATGCCGGTATCTTGCCGGACGACTTGGAGAAAACCCGACATGCGCTGGGCAGTTTAAGCCACGTTGACTTGATATTGTCGACGGGTGGCGTGTCGGTGGGCGAAGCGGATTTTCTCGGGCATGCACTGCGTGAAGACGGCGAATTGTCGTTGTGGAAACTGGCGATCAAACCTGGCAAACCACTGACCTTTGGCCATTTTAGAGGCGTACCGGTAATCGGCCTGCCGGGCAACCCGGCTTCGACACTGGTGACCTTTGCGCTGCTTGCTCGGCCGTATTTGCTGCGCCGCCAGGGTGTAACGGACGTCGCGCCGATGCAGTTTCCGGTGCCTGCGGGTTTCACTTGGAACAAGCCAGGTGATCGTCGAGAGTATTTACGTGGACGCTTGGAACAGGGCCGGGCGGTGTATTACAGCAATCAAAGTTCGGGCGTATTGCGCAGCGCGGCCTGGGCTGAAGGGCTTATAGAGGTTCGCGAAGGCACCACCGTCGCTGAAGGCGATTGGTTGAACTTCATTCCATTGAGTGAGGTGCTGGGTTAAAGGGGCCGTGTGCCAACCATTCTTTGGGACTGAATTTATTCGGGAAGC
>NZ_JAMFRV010000513.1 GCF_026224925.1 Pseudomonas sp.
CCGCGTTAGCGTTTTCATCAGCGTGACCCGGTCAACGTCGTAGCGCTTCGCGATTTCTGTCTGGGTCAGGGAATTGGTGATCGCACCGCTCAGCCGATCATTCACAAGACGCTCATACAGCGATTCTTCAAGGCTCGACGAGACGCTCAGCGCCACCCGTTGCAGGGTATCGAACGCCTTGAGCAGGAAAAATCCTTGATTACGCCGGGCTTCGACGATGCCTTCCTCGACCAGCAATTTCAAAGCGTTGCGGATCGGCGTGCGTGATACACCGAGCAAATCGGCAATTTGTTGTTCGCGCAGGTGATGTCCAGGCTCGAATTTCGCCTTGCGGACGAAATCAAGAATCTGGTTAGCCAGACGGCGGCTGTTCTGACCCGGTAACGAAGCCATGAAAGGTGAACCTCGAAAAAATAAAGTGCGCACATCCTATCAAGGACGCTCACCGCTGCTGCATACCCGCGTGAAAAACAATGTGTCGCCATTGCTCGAGAAATTTATTGTACATATGATTACAAATAATACAATATCGGATCACTCTGATGAACAGCCTCCTGGGAACACACATGCAAACCCTTCAAGAATGTCGCGAACGCCTTCACGGAATCTTCAACATCACCGTCACCCCCTTCACTGCCACCGGCGAATTCGATTACCCCGCCATGGCCGAGAACATCGAGCGCGTCATTGCGCTGGGTTACGACGGGTTGCTGATCGGCGGGACTTACGGCGAATTCCCCGTCATGACCTGTGAAGAGCGCACCGACATGTTCCGCAAGGTCATGGAGATCGTTGGCGACCGCGTACCGGTGATGCTCTGCACCGCAGGCTCCGACAGCCGTGTAGTGCGTGAACTGACGCAGCTCGCCGGCGATCTCGGTGGCCTGCCTATGGTCACGCCACCTTTCGTGTCCGAGATTACCGACGCGCAGATCGTCAGTTTCTTCCAGCAGATGGCGCCATTGTCAAAAACCGGGATCCTGATCTACAACGCACCGGGCATTGGCATCACCCTCTCCGTGCCGGTGATTGAGCAACTGGCTGAAATCGAGGGCGTGGTGGGTTTGAAACAGGGCGATTTGACACCAACGGTTATCGACCGTATCGCCAACAAACTGGGGGACAAGGTCCGCCTGTTCTGCGCATCGGACCTGGTTTTTAGCGGCCCAATGATGGCGGGTTTCGATGGCATCAGTTCAACCAACAGCGGTGCATTGCCTGAGCTGATTCTGGCGACGTTCCGTGCGCTGCAAACCGGTGATGCAAAGCTGGCCATTGAATTGCATCGTCTTTGGTTCCCGCTGCGCGAACTGGCGCGCAAGCACGGTCAGCCGCAAACCACCAAAGCGATCATGAATCTGCGCGGTTTCAAAGGCGGCTCGGTACGCCAGCCGTTGCTCGACCTGCAGGGCTCGGCCCTTGAGGAGGTGGCAGTGGCTTTGCGCGCACTGGCCAGCGACGAACGCTCAGCGATTGTGCTGCCTGCGTAAGCCCATACCCAATATTGGCCGGTGATGCCCTTTTGCATCATCGGCCGCGAAACATGCTGAGTAACTGGAGAATGACATGAGCGTATTACCCACTGATTCTCTCTCCACGCCACGGTTCTGCGGCGTACCGACTTTCATGCGTTTACCGATGGCGACCACGCTTGAAGGCCTGGATGCAGCAGTTATCGGCTTACCGTCCGATTCGGGCGCGGCGTTTCGTACCGGAGCGCGTTTCGCGCCCAATGCGGTGCGTGCGATGTCGGTGATGCTGCGCCCTATCAGCCCTTATCGCGACAACATCAACATTTTTGAAGCTCTGAACATCGCCGATGCCGGGGATGCTGCCGTGGTGCCCGGCTACGAAGAGGAATGCCTGGCGCGGATAGAACAAGCAGTGGCTGGACTGGTCAACGCTGGGGTCGTGCCATTCGGTATCGGCGGCGACCATTCAGTGACGCTCGGTGAGTTGCGCGCCGTGGCAGCCAAACACGGGCCCGTGGCGTTGGTGCAGTTCGACTCCCACAGCGACACATGGGACAAGTATTTCGCCGACAAGCTGTACAGCGCAGGGACTCCGTTTCGGCGCGCTGTGGAAGAGAACCTGGTCGACCCTGCGCACTCGATTCAAATCGGCCTGCGCGGCTCGCTTTTTCGTACCACCGACATCAGTCAGTCGATTGATCTGGGCTACGAAGTGGTGACCACTGACCAGATGTTCGAAATGGGCATTCCAGCCTTGGCCGAGCGCATCAAAGAGCGCACCGGCGGGCGCCCGACGTTCATCACCTTCGACATGGACTTCGTCGACCCCGCCTCGGCGCCCGGCGTGCAGACACCCGAAGCTGGCGGCCCCACCACCCGCGAAACCCTGCAACTGTTGCGCGCCATGCATGGCATCAATCTGGTGGGTTGCGACGTCACGGAGATCAGCCCGATGTATGAAGGTCCGGGGCAAATCACCTCGTTGCTGGGGGCCACCGTCCTGAGTGAGTTCATGTCGCTCCTCGCCAGCGAGCGTGCACGCAGCGCAAAACAAACCTGATTGATTCGATTGACTTGATGGAGTAAAGCCCCGGCCTGCCCATGCCCGGCAAGAGTGCGCTGCGCGTTGGTCCAGTGTGGACGACGCAGCGCCCGCCACCCCGCGTTCAACATTAACCAGCAAAGAGAGTGTGACCATGAAAGTCAGAAATATCGTGCAAATGTTCGCGGCATTGTCGGTGCTGACGTTTGGCACCTGGGCGAGTGCGGATGAGCCTCTGGAACTGATCCATCCAGGAAAATTGCTGGTGGCAACCGAAGGCACCTTCCCGCCGTTCAGCATGCGCAATGCGAGTGGCCAACTCGATGGCCTGGAAGTTCGGGTGATGAAGGAGGTCGCCCGCCGCTTGAACCTTGAATACACCCCGGTGTTAATCAAATGGGATGCACTGCTTGTAGGCCTTGCGGCCAATCAGTTCGATGTGATCAGCGCGGCGATGGACATCACGCCCAAACGCCAAGAGCAGATTCTGTTCTCCGATGGCTGGTTGGAATCGGGTGGGCGCGTCGTCACTCCACCGAACTCTACGATCAAATCAGCAGCGGACCTTAAGGGCAAAAAGGTCGGCGTGCAGGTTTCCACTACCTTCAGCGCCATCGCCGAAGAAAAAGGCGGCGTGCTGAAAAACTACAAGGCAGAATCCGACGCGATTCAGGACCTGATCAATCACAACACCGATGCGGTGATCACCGATTCCATCAGCGCGGCTTACTTGATGAAAACTGTGCACCTGCCGATCGTCATGACCGACGACTACGTCAGCCATATCCAGAAAGGTTTTGCCTTCAAGCTGGGCAAAAACAATCTGGTGAAAGCGGTCAACAAAGCGTTGGCAGACATGAATGCCGACGGTACGTACGCGAAGTTGACGCTGGACCTGGTGGGTTATGACCCAGCGCCGAAAGAGCCGATCCGTTCGATCATCAAATAACGGCTGTCCCCTGCCTTGAACGGCGCGCTTCCAGTTTTATTGCGGCGCCGGTTCAAGGGGGAAAGCAACCGCCGCATCAACTGCGACGGTGATAACGCATCAGCAGCTCGTCGAGGTACGCGTTGAGCAGCACTTGCCGTCCACACCACAAGTCCTCGGCGTCCTCGACCGAGACTTCAGCAAAGCTCAGCCAGTCGCCCGGCTTGAGTTGCCCCAGACGCGCCAGGTCCGCACGAATCACCGTGGCGATTTTCGGATAGCCGCCGGTGGTCTGCCGGTCGTGCATGGCGATGATCGGATTACCACTGCCGGGGATTTGCACGCTGCCGGTGCTGATCGCGTCCGAGACAATATTAAAGCCCTTGAGGTGAGCGATCACCGGGCCGGTCATGCGGTAGCCCATGCGGTCGCTTTGGCTTGACACCTGAAAGGATTCGCTGAGGAAACGCTGAATTTCGGCAGGGCTGAAATGGTCCTGCTGCGGGCCCAGCACTACGCGCAACGGCTGATGCTCGCGCTGCGGCAGAAAGCGCTGGCCAGGCGCGCGGGCGGCCAATGGCAAGTATTGCGAAGGCGCCGCCAGCGGTAACTCGTCACCTTTGGCGATAGCGCGACCCGCAAAACCGCCCAGTGCTCCGCGCATCAATGTCGAGACGCTGCCCAGCACCGGCTCGACTGCAAACCCGCCGGCAACGGCGAGATAACCTCGCGCTCCGCTCAGCGCCCGACCGACTTTCAGCACTGCACCGGAACGCAGCACGTGGCACTGATAGGGCGCGACCGGCTGATCATCGATGAACACTTGCATGTCGCCAGTGACCGCAATGACACAGCCGCCCTGCCCCACGAGAAACTCCCCGCCGACCAAGGTGAATTCAAGTGCGCCGGTGCCCGCCGGATTGCCGACCAATGCGTTAGCGATCGCGAAACTCAATTCATCCAGGGCGCCGGAAGGCGGTACGCCTCGGTCCTCGTACCCTGTGCGACCACGATCTTGCAATGTGGTGAGCAGGCCCGGGTTCAAAACGTGAAAGCTGCTCATGTGCGCCAGGTCCATTGCGGGAGGTAATCGGGTTGTGCCGAGAGCGCGTCGAACTCGTCGCTGCTGATGGGTGCAAAGCGGATTTCGTCACCGGCGCGAAACAGAAACGGCTGTTCCCGCGACGGTACGAAACTGCGAGCGGGCGTTCGGCCAATCAGGTTCCAGCCGCTGGGGGCCTCGACCGACGCCACGGCCGTTTGCATGCCGCCAATGCTGACCGTGCCCGCTGGAGTTTTCAGTCGCGGGGATTCGCGACGCGAGGTGTGCAGTCGCTCGTCCAGACCGCCCAGATAAGCAAACCCCGGCATGAAACCGATCATGTAGACACGATAACTCACTGCGCTGTGCAGGCGAATGACCTCTTGAGGGGCAAGTTGGTGATGGTCAGACAGCCAGAGAAGATCAATACCGTGGTCGCCACCGTAAGCTACCGGCACCTCCCAACTGCGTACCGGATCCGCTGCCGCATCAGGCTCGGCCAGCAGGCGCTGGAGATGTTCGCGCAGTCGTGACTGACGAATGCGCGTGCAGTCGTAGGCTACGGTCAATGCGCGGTAGGTGGGAATAAGGCCGGTCACCCCATCGATGCAAGCCTCGGCGACACGTTTGGCCAGCCCCGTGACGCGCTGATTGACCGCTGCATCGATCACCTCGCCGAAATCGATGTACAGCGCATGATC
>NZ_JAMFRV010000514.1 GCF_026224925.1 Pseudomonas sp.
GATTATTTCCGGGCTGCGGCAGAAGCTGTATCTGGGCTTCGGTGCGGGTTTAATCGTATTGCTGGCCTTGCTCTGGCTCGGACTGACGTGGGGTTTGCGCGCTTTGAGAGGGCTGAGTCAGGAGTTGGACGAAGTAGAGGCTGGCTCCCGCGAAAGCCTCAGTGAGGAACACCCGCGAGAACTGCTGCGGTTGACCGGTTCGCTTAACCGGCTGCTGCTTAGCGAGCGCGAGCAACGCATCCGCTATCGCGACTCCCTGGGCGATTTGGCGCACAGCTTGAAAACCCCGCTGGCGGTGTTGCAGGGCGTCAGCGAAACCATCGCCAAACGCCCCGAAGACCTCGACCAGGCGCGAATACTGCAATCGCAGATCGAACGCATGAGCCAGCAAATCGACTACCAACTGCAACGCGCCAGCCTGCGCAAAAGCGGTTTGGTACGCCACCATGTCAGCTTGAAGCCGGTGGTTGAAAGCCTGTGCAACACCTTGGAAAAGGTCTATCGCGACAAGCAGGTCAGAGTCATTGTCGACCTGCCGGATGCGTACCTGATTCCAATGGAGCAGGGCGCCTTGCTGGAAATGCTCGGTAATTTGTTGGAAAACGCCTACCGCCTGTGCCTCGGTCGGGTGCGTATAAGCCTGCGTCCGTCGATGAACGGCGATGAGCTGTGTATCGAAGACGACGGCCCCGGCGTTCCTGAAAGTCAGCGCGCGCGGATCCTGCAACGCGGTGAGCGTCTGGATCGACAAAATCCGGGGCAGGGCATCGGACTGGCGGTGGTCAAAGACATCATCGAAAGCTACAACGCACGCTTGACCCTTGGCGACTCTTCGCTTGGCGGCGCTGCGTTTCGTATTCACTTCCTCGCTACGTAAAAATAGCCGCGTAAACCCGCTCCAAATTAGCCCGCGCGGCGGATTTCCGCCAATACGAGCGCTATAATCTCAGTATGTGGCGGAAAGCCGCCATATTTTGGGCTGTTAATTTCCCTCTATTGAGAACTGGTCTACGGTTTCACTGGCCTGTAGAGCATTTGCAAAACATGGCACACGCTTTGCGATAGGGCGGAGAGGTTTGCGAATGGTTTGCCCCCGCAACTCGACAAAACAAATCCCTCCAGTGCAGGAGGGTTAAGCGCTTTAAGTATCGCGCGCATCAGATGGATGATGCCCAGCGGTGCTCTTGAGGAACTTCGCAATGACGACTCGTCAGCCCTTGTATAAATCCCTGTATTTCCAGGTGATCGTAGCCATTGTTATCGGCGTTCTAATCGGTCACTTCTACCCTCAGACCGGTGTTGCGCTTAAACCACTGGGTGACGGGTTCATCAAACTGATCAAAATGATCATCGCTCCAATCATCTTCTGCACGGTCGTCAGCGGTATCGCTGGCATGGAGACCATGAAGTCTGTGGGCAAAACCGGCGGTTACGCGCTGTTGTACTTCGAAGTTGTTTCCACCATCGCCCTGTTGGTAGGTCTGGTTGTGGTCAACGTAGTGCAACCGGGCGCCGGCATGCACATCGACGTAGCTACTCTGGATGCCTCCAAAGTTGCAGCCTACGTGGCCGCAGGTGCTGATCAAAGCGTTGTCAGCTTCATCCTGAACATCATTCCGAACACCATCTTCGGTGCGTTCGCCACTGGCGATATCCTGCAAGTATTGATGTTCTCGGTGATTTTCGGTTTCGCCCTGCACCGCCTGGGTGCTTACGGCAAACCATTGCTGGACTTCATTGATCGCTTCGCCCACGTGATGTTCAACATCATCAACATGATCATGAAGCTCGCGCCACTGGGTGCGTTCGGCGCCATGGCCTTCACTATCGGTGCTTACGGTGTAGGTTCGCTGGTCCAGCTCGGTCAGCTGATGCTGTGCTTTTACATCACTTGCGTGGTGTTCGTGCTGGTTGTACTGGGCGCCATCGCTCGCGCCCACGGCTTCAGCGTCGTCAAAGTCATTCGTTACATCCGTGAAGAACTGTTGATCGTTCTTGGTACTTCGTCTTCGGAATCCGCCTTGCCGCGCATGCTGGTCAAGATGGAGCGCCTGGGCGCGAACAAGTCGGTCGTAGGTCTGGTTATCCCGACTGGCTACTCGTTCAACCTCGACGGTACCGCTATCTACCTGACCATGGCTGCCGTGTTCATCGCTCAAGCGACCGACACCCACATGGACATCACGCATCAGATTACTTTGCTGGTTGTACTGTTGCTGTCCTCCAAAGGCGCTGCTGGCGTTACCGGTAGCGGCTTTATCGTGTTGGCTGCCACCCTGTCCGCGGTTGGCCACTTGCCGGTTGCCGGTCTGGCGCTGATTCTTGGCATCGACCGCTTCA
>NZ_JAMFRV010000515.1 GCF_026224925.1 Pseudomonas sp.
AGTGCTGCAATGGGCGTGGGCTGTATTCCACATCCTGATCATCACCCTGCAAGCGTTCATCTTCATGATGCTTACCATTGTCTATTTGTCGATGGCTCACGAAGAAAACCATTAAGACCCGCTTTACGCGACTTGATGACCCCACCGCTTTGGCGGCGGGGTGCCCGTAAGGGCTGATGTGAACAATTTTGTTTTACCGCTTTAAATCTAAAAAACCTAACCAATACGACGTAAAAGTCGGGAGGAAAGATGGAAACTGTAGTTGGTCTAACTGCTATCGCTGTTGCACTGCTGATCGGCCTGGGCGCACTGGGTACCGCAATCGGTTTTGGCCTGTTGGGCGGCAAGTTCCTGGAAGGCGCAGCGCGTCAACCAGAGATGGTCCCAATGCTTCAGGTTAAAATGTTCATCGTTGCCGGTTTGCTCGATGCCGTGACCATGATCGGTGTTGGTATCGCTCTGTTCTTCACTTTTGCTAACCCGTTTGTTGGTCAACTCGCTGGCTAATCTCTCGAATTTTCGAGTGGATTGGTGTGATGGACAACGAACGAGCGAGGTGTTGGCGTGAACATTAATGCAACCCTGATTGGTCAGTCCGTTGCGTTCTTCATTTTTGTACTGTTTTGCATGAAGTTCGTGTGGCCTCCGGTCATCGCGGCTTTGCACGAACGTCAGAAGAAGATCGCGGATGGTTTGGACGCTGCTACACGAGCAACTCGCGACCTGGAGTTGGCCCAAGATAAAGTGGGTCATCAACTGCGTGAAGCGAAGGCTCAAGCAGCAGAGATCATTGAGCAAGCCAAGAAACGCGGTACACAGATTGTCGACGAAGCCCGGGAACAGGCCGTTGTCGAAGCTGACCGTGTGAAGGCTCAGGCTCGGGCCGAGATCGAACTGGAACTGAACGGCGTCAAAGACGCGCTGCGCGCCCAATTGGGTCGCTTGGCAGTCGACGGTGCAGAGAAGATCCTGGGTGCCACAATCGATCAAAACGCGCACGCGGAGCTGGTTAATAAACTGGCTGCTGAAATTTAAGCGAGGGCGATCATGGCAGAATTGACCACGTTGGCCCGACCTTACGCTAAGGCAGCCTTCGAGCACGCACAGGCCCACCAGCAACTGGCCAATTGGTCAGCCATGCTTGGCCTGGCTGCAGCTGTGTCGCAAGACGACACAATGCAGCGGATGCTGAAGGCACCGCGACTGACGAGCGCAGACAAGGCCACCACTTTTATTGAAGTGTGTGGCGACAAGTTTGATGTCAAGGCACAGAATTTCATCCACGTCGTTGCTGAAAACGACCGTCTCCTGCTGTTGCCGGAGATCGCCGAACTGTTCGACCTGTACAAGGCAGAGCAGGAAAAATCGGTCGATGTGGACGTCACCAGTGCTTTTGCATTGAACGAAGAACAGCAAGACAAACTCGCCAAGGTTCTCAGTGCACGGCTCGGCCGGGAAGTGCGCCTGCACGCTGCGGAGGATGCCTCTCTTATTGGAGGTGTCATCATCCGCGCCGGCGACCTGGTTATCGATGGCTCAGTTCGTGGCAAACTCGCGCAACTGGCCGAAGCATTGAAATCTTGAGTTTGAAGGGGCAGCAGAGCAATGCAGCAACTCAATCCTTCCGAAATAAGTGAAATTATCAAGGGTCGCATCGACAAGCTCGATGTAACCTCCCAAGCCCGTAACGAAGGCACAGTCGTCAGCGTATCTGACGGCATCGTGCGGATTCACGGTCTGGCCGACGTAATGTACGGCGAGATGATCGAGTTTCCGGGCGGCGTCTTCGGTATGGCGCTTAACCTTGAGCAAGACTCTGTAGGCGCCGTTGTATTGGGCGCTTACCAGATGTTGGCTGAAGGCATGAGCGCCAAATGCACTGGCCGCATCCTTGAAGTTCCGGTTGGTCCGGAATTGCTCGGTCGCGTAGTCGATGCATTGGGTAACCCAGTTGACGGCAAAGGCCCTCTGAACAACGTCCTTACCGACGCTGTCGAGAAGGTTGCACCCGGCGTGATCTGGCGTAAGTCGGTAGACCAGCCTGTACAGACTGGCTACAAGGCTGTCGATGCCATGATCCCTGTCGGCCGTGGCCAGCGTGAGCTGATCATCGGTGACCGTCAGATCGGTAAAACCGCTCTGGCGATCGATGCGATCATCAATCAGAAAAACAGTGGCATCTTCTGCGTCTACGTAGCTATCGGTCAGAAACAATCGACCATCGCTAACGTGGTTCGCAAACTGGAAGAAAACGGCGCGTTGGCTAACACCATCGTCGTTGCCGCGAGTGCTTCCGAATCTGCTGCGTTGCAGTTCCTTGCTCCGTACTCCGGTTGCACCATGGGCGAGTATTTCCGCGACCGTGGCGAAGACGCGCTGATCGTTTATGACGATCTCTCTAAGCAAGCAGTGGCTTACCGCCAGATTTCCCTGCTGCTGCGCCGTCCGCCAGGCCGTGAAGCCTACCCAGGCGACGTGTTCTATCTCCACTCCCGTCTTTTGGAGCGCGCATCGCGTGTATCTGAAGCGTACGTAGAGAAGTTCACCAACGGTGCTGTGGTTGGCAAGACCGGTTCGTTGACCGCTCTGCCAATCATCGAAACCCAGGCTGGCGACGTTTCCGCGTTCGTTCCGACCAACGTGATTTCCATCACTGACGGTCAGATCTTCCTGGAATCGGCCATGTTCAACTCTGGCATTCGTCCAGCTGTGAACGCCGGTGTTTCGGTATCCCGTGTGGGTGGTGCCGCTCAGACCAAGATCATCAAGAAGCTTTCCGGTGGCATCCGTACCGCTCTGGCTCAGTACCGTGAACTGGCGGCATTCGCCCAGTTTGCTTCTGACCTGGACGAAGCCACTCGTAAGCAGCTTGAGCATGGTCAGCGCGTTACCGAGCTGATGAAGCAGAAGCAATACGCTCCGATGTCTATCGCTGATATGGCGTTGTCCCTGTATGCCGCTGAACGTGGCTTCCTGGTGGATATCGAGATTCCAAAAATCGGTAGCTTCGAGCAGGCTCTGATTGCTTACTTCAGCCGAGATCACGCCGAATTGATGGCGAAGATCAACGTGAAGGGTGACTTCAATGACGAAATCGATGCTGGCCTCAAAGCCGGTATCGAAAAGTTCAAGGCCACCCAAACCTGGTAAGCCGCAGCGGGGGCCGAGAGGCTCCCGCTTGCTAACCTGATAGGTGTTACATGGCAGGCGCAAAAGAGATTCGCAGTAAGATTGCGAGCATCAAAAGCACGCAAAAGATTACCAGCGCCATGGAAAAAGTGGCGGTCAGCAAAATGCGCAAGGCTCAAATGCGTATGGCTGCTAGCCGTCCTTACGCGGAGCGCATCCGCCAGGTTATCGGACATCTGGCCAACGCCAATCCGGAATACCGCCACCCGTTCATGATCGATCGCGAAGTAAAGCGTGTCGGTTATGTCGTGGTGAGCAGTGACCGTGGTTTGTGCGGTGGTTTGAATACCAACCTGTTCAAGGCTTTGGTCAAGGACATGACGGTAAACCGTGAAAACGGCGTAGATATTGATCTGTGCGTGATCGGCGGCAAAGGGGCAACCTTTTTCCGTGTCTACGGCGGTAACGTCGTTGCTGCGATCAGCCATCTGGGCGAAGAGCCATCGATCAATGATTTGATCGGTAGCGTCAAGGTGATGCTGTATGCTTATCTGGATGGCCGTATAGATCGGCTGTCCGTGGTGTCCAACAAATTCATCAACACCATGACGCAGCAGCCTAAGGTGGAACAGTTGATTCCGCTGGTTGCGACCCCGGATAAAGAACTCAAGCACCACTGGGACTATCTCTACGAACCCGACGCCAAAGAGCTGCTTGACGGCCTTATGGTTCGCTACGTGGAGTCGCAGGTTTACCAGGCGGTGGTCGAGAACAACGCAGCTGAACAAGCCGCGCGGATGATCGCAATGAAGAACGCCACTGATAACGCCGGTGATTTGATCAGCGATTTGCAACTGATCTACAACAAGGCGCGTCAGGCTGCGATCACCCAAGAGATCTCGGAAATCGTCGGCGGCGCTGCCGCGGTTTAACGGTTCAAATATTCAGAGGATCCAGCTAATGAGTAGCGGACGTATCGTTCAAATCATCGGCGCCGTGATCGACGTGGAATTCCCACGCGAACACGTACCGAGCATCTACAACGCGCTGTTGGTACAAAGCGCGGCCGGGACCACCCTGGAAGTTCAGCAGCAGCTGGGCGACGGCGTGGTCCGCACCATTGCGATGGGTTCCACCGAGGGCTTGAAGCGCGGTCTGGAAGTCAAAGACTCTGGCGCAGCCATCTCCGTACCGGTCGGTAAAGCGACCCTGGGCCGGATCATGGACGTCCTGGGCAATCCTATTGACGAAGCTGGTCCGATCGAAACCGAAGAACGCTGGGGCATTCACCGTCCTGCGCCAACCTTCGCGGAACAGGCAGGCGGCAACGACCTGCTGGAAACCGGCATCAAGGTTATCGACTTGGTTTGCCCGTTTGCCAAAGGCGGTAAAGTCGGTCTGTTCGGTGGTGCCGGTGTAGGCAAAACCGTAAACATGATGGAACTGATCCGTAACATCGCCATCGAGCACAGCGGTTATTCCGTGTTCGCTGGTGTGGGCGAGCGTACCCGTGAGGGCAACGACTTCTACCACGAGATGAAAGACTCCAACGTTCTCGATAAAGTGGCGCTGGTATACGGTCAGATGAACGAGCCGCCGGGTAACCGTCTGCGCGTAGCACTGACTGGCTTGACCATGGCCGAGAAGTTCCGTGACGAAGGTAACGACGTTCTGCTGTTCGTCGACAACATCTATCGTTACACACTGGCCGGTACTGAAGTATCCGCACTGCTGGGGCGTATGCCTTCTGCAGTAGGTTACCAACCTACCCTGGCTGAAGAGATGGGTACTCTGCAAGAGCGCATCACTTCGACCAAAGCCGGTTCGATTACCTCGATTCAAGCTGTCTACGTACCTGCGGATGACTTGACCGACCCGTCGCCTGCTACAACGTTTGCCCACTTGGACGCAACCGTCGTACTGTCCCGTGACATCGCTTCTCTGGGTATTTACCCAGCGGTCGATCCACTGGACTCGACTTCGCGTCAACTGGACCCGGACGTTGTTGGTCAGGAACACTACGACACCGCTCGCGGCGTGCAGTACGTGTTGCAGCGTTACAAAGAGCTGAAGGACATCATTGCGATCCTGGGTATGGACGAGCTGTCGGAAACCGATAAGCAGTTGGTATCCCGTGCACGTAAGATCCAGCGCTTCTTGTCGCAGCCGTTCTTCGTGGCTGAAGTCTTTACTGGTGCCTCGGGCAAATACGTTTCCCTGAAAGACACCATTACTGGCTTCAAAGGCATCCTCAACGGTGACTACGACCACCTGCCAGAACAAGCGTTCTACATGGTCGGCGGCATCGAAGAAGCGATCGAGAAAGCCAAAAAACTGTAATCCCGGTGCCCGGTAACGGGCGCTAATTAGGTTGAGGCAAGCAAATGGCTATGACAGTCCATTGCGATATCGTCAGCGCGGAAGGGGAAATTTTCTCCGGTCTGGTCGAGATGGTGATTGCGCACGGTAACCTGGGTGATATCGGTATCGCTCCAGGCCACGCGCCGCTGATCACTGATCTGAAGCCAGGTCCGATCCGCCTGATCAAGCTGGGCGGGGAAACCGAGGTGTTCTACATCTCGGGTGGTTTCCTCGAGGTTCAGCCGAACATGGTCAAGGTTCTTGCCGACACCGTGCAACGTGCTGCCGACCTGGATGAAGCCTCTGCTCAGAACGCCGTTAAGGCGGCTGAGAAGGCGTTGCATGAAAGAGGCGCAGATTTCGATTACAGTTCTGCGACTGCACGTCTGGCCGAGGCAACAGCACAGCTGCGCACCGTCCAGCAAATTCGTAAAAAGTTTGGTGGCTAACCCCGCCTGCCTTATACGAGATTGAGAAAAAGGGTAGCCTCGGCTACCCTTTTTTCTTTTTTGAATTCACCCTCGGTCGCAAACGCTGACCGCCTAGGATTGGTAGCCAGTCATGTCACTTGAAGTCGTTATTCTTGCCGCCGGCCAAGGCACTCGCATGTGTTCGGCGTTGCCTAAGGTTCTTCACCCGGTCGCGGGCGACTCCATGCTCGGGCATGTTATCCACAGTGCGCGCAAACTTAATCCACAGCGCATTCATGTAGTGATTGGTCACGGCGCCGACATTGTCCGTGAACAGTTTGTGGCAGATGACCTGAATTTCGTTCTACAGGATAAACAGCTCGGTACAGGCCACGCGGTTGCCCAAGCACTGCCATACCTGACTGCCGAGAATGTGCTCATTCTCTACGGCGACGTGCCGTTGATTGAAGTAAATACGCTTCAACGTCTGCTGAAAAAAGTGACCCCCGATCAGTTGGGATTGCTGACGGTAACCCTTGCCGACGCCACGGGTTATGGTCGAATCGTGCGCGACAGCAAGCACCGCGTCCTTGCGATTGTCGAGCACAAGGATGCGACCGAAGCACAGCGGTCCATTACTGAGGGCAATACCGGCATTCTCGCAGTGCCCGGCAAGCGTTTAGCCGATTGGTTGGGTCGCCTGTCAAACAACAACGTTCAGGGTGAGTACTACTTGACCGACGTCATTGCCATGGCGGTGGACGATGGTCTGGTGGTTGCCACCGAACAGCCTCTGGATGCCATGGAAGTTCAGGGTGCTAATGATCGCAAGCAACTAGCCGAATTGGAGCGCCATTACCAGTTGCGGGAAGGCCGCCGTTTGATGGCATTAGGCGTGACCCTCAGGGACCCGGCGCGCTTTGATGTGCGTGGTGAAGTCACGGCAGGCCGCGATGTGGTGATTGACGTCAACGTGGTCCTCGAAGGCAGGGTGATCATTGAAGATAACGTCAACATTGGCCCTAACTGCGTGATTAAAAACAGCACCTTGCGTAAAGGCTCCGTAATCAAAGCCAACAGCCACATAGACGGCGCAGTTCTGGGCGAGGGCAGCGACGTAGGACCTTTTGCTCGCCTACGTCCGGGCAGCGTTCTGGAAGCCCGGGTGCATGTGGGTAACTTTGTTGAGCTGAAAAACGCTCACCTGAGTGAGGGTGCAAAAGTTGGCCATTTGACCTACCTGGGGGATGCGCAAGTGGGTGCGCGGACCAACATTGGTGCAGGCACCATTACCTGTAACTACGATGGCGTGAACAAACACAAAACGTTGATTGGTGAAGACGTATTCATAGGTTCGAATAATTCCTTGGTGGCGCCTGTGGATATCTTTTCAGGAGCGACCACCGCTGCTGGTTCCACTATTACGCAAAACGTCCCCGCTGATCAGTTAGCGGTTGGTCGTGCTCGTCAGCGCAACATCGACGGATGGAAGCGGCCAGTGAAAATCAAAAAGGACTGAAGTTATCCACAGGCCGATTGTGGAAAGGTCTAAATGATTTTTTTGGTTTTGTAGCCAAACTGTATTGACGAAATGTTTCGGATAGGTTTTGATTGGATTCGTTATCTTTCGAATCGAAACTTAAATCGCCATGTCAAAACGCAATACTCCACAACGTCGCCATAACATCCTCTCCTTGCTCAACGAGCAGGGGGACGTGAGTGTCGACGATATGGCGAAACGCTTTGAAACCTCGGAAGTGACCATTCGCAAGGATCTGGCTGCTCTCGAAAGTAATGGCTTGTTGTTGCGTCGCTATGGCGGCGCCGTCACCATGCCGCAGGAATTGATGGCTGAGCATTGTCAGCCAGTATCAAAATACAAGTTGGCCATCGCTCGCGCTGCTGCATTAAGGATCCGCGAGCATGCACGGATTATTATCGACAGTGGCAGTACCACCGCCGCGTTGATTTCTGAGTTGGGCCAGCTATCTGGTTTGGTGGTGATGACAAATTCACTTCATATCGCCAATGCGCTCAGTGAACTCGAACGCGAGCCGGTGCTGTTGATGACAGGCGGCACTTGGGACCCCCATTCCGAGTCGTTTCAGGGAAAGGTCGCCGAACACGTTCTGCGCTCATATGATTTTGACCAACTGTTCGTTGGAGCTGACGGCATTGATCTGAATCGCGGCACGACGACGTTTAACGAGTTGCTGGGCTTGAGCCAAGTCATGGCAGAGGTCGCTCGTGAGGTCGTGGTGATGATTGAAGCTGACAAGGTAGGTCGAAAAATTCCCAATCTGGAACTGCCCTGGAGCAGTATCCACACCCTAATTACCGATGATCGCTTGCCCATCGAGGCACGCGAGCAGATTCAAGCCCGTGGCGTAACCCTGATTTGCGCCGCTGTTTGCTAGGAGAAAACCATGTGTGGAATCGTCGGCGCCGTTGCTGAGCGCAATATCACTGCCATCTTGCTTGAAGGTTTGAAGCGTCTTGAATACCGCGGCTATGACAGCGCAGGCGTCGCGCTGTTTACCAACGCTGGCAAGCTGGAACGCTGCCGTCGTCCAGGCAAGGTCACCGAGCTTGAGCAAGCGCTCGCTGGCGAACCATTGATTGGCCGTCTGGGCATCGCTCACACCCGTTGGGCGACCCATGGTGCGCCGTGCGAACGCAACGCCCACCCGCACTTTTCTGCCGATGAGCTGGCTGTTGTGCACAACGGCATCATCGAAAACCACGAAGAACTGCGCGATCGCCTCAAAGGCCTTGGCTATGTATTTACCTCGGACACCGACACCGAAGTCATCGTCCATCTGCTGCATCATAAATTTAAAGACTGCGGTGACTTGGCCATCGCGCTGAAGGCCGCCGTCAAAGAATTGCACGGTGCCTACGGCCTGGCCGTTATCAGCGCCAAACAGCCGGACCGTTTGCTCGCTGCCCGCAGCGGCAGCCCTCTGGTAATCGGCATGGGCCTGGGTGAAAACTTCCTGGCGTCCGACCAACTGGCACTCAGGCAAGTAACCGACCGTTTTGTATACTTGGAAGAAGGCGACATCGCTGAAATCCGCCGTGACAGCGTACAAATCTGGACCGTGGACGGTTTGCCGGTCGAGCGTGAGATCGTCCAGTACCACGAGGGCGCGGAAGCAGCGGACAAGGGCAAGTTCCGCCATTTCATGCTCAAGGAAATTCACGAGCAACCGAAAGTGGTGCAGCGCACTCTTGAAGGTCGTTTAGGTCAGCAGCAAGTGCTGGTTCAGGCGTTTGGTCCCCAGGCGGCTGAGCTGTTCGCCAAAGTGCGCAACGTGCAGATCGTCGCCTGCGGCACTAGTTTTCATGCCGGTATGGTTGCTCGTTATTGGTTGGAAGGCTTGGCCGGAATCCCTTGTCAGGTCGAAGTCGCCAGCGAGTTCCGCTACCGCAAGGTAGTGGTACAGCCAGACACGCTGTTTGTTTCGATCTCACAATCGGGTGAAACCGCAGACACCCTCGCGGCCCTGCGTAACGCGAAAGAGCTTGGGTTCCTCGTTAGCCTGGCGATTTGCAACGTTAGCATCAGCTCACTGGTGCGTGAGTCGGACTTGACCCTACTGACCCAGGCCGGCCCGGAAATTGGCGTCGCCTCCACCAAAGCCTTCACCACTCAGTTGGTAGCTCTATTGCTGCTGACCTTGGCTCTTGGGCAAGTCAAAGGCACGTTGGAGGAGGGCGTCGAAGCGGAATTGGTCGAAGAACTTCGCCGGCTACCGATTCGTCTTGGCGAAGCACTGGCCATGGATTGCACAGTGGAAAAAGTTGCCCAGCTGTTTGCTGACAAGCATCACACCCTGTTCTTGGGTCGCGGCGCGATGTACCCAGTGGCCATGGAAGGATCACTCAAGCTCAAAGAGATTTCCTACATCCACGCCGAAGCCTATCCAGCGGGCGAGTTGAAACACGGTCCATTGGCACTGGTCGACAGCGACATGCCCGTAGTCACCGTTGCGCCGAATAACGAACTGCTGGAAAAGCTGAAATCCAACCTGCAGGAAGTCCGCGCACGCGGTGGCGAACTGATCGTTTTCGCCGACGAGCATTCAGGCATGGCTAATGGCGAAGGTACTCACGTCATCTCTATGCCACACATCATCGACACCCTGGCGCCGATTTTGTACACCATACCGCTGCAGTTGCTGTCGTACTACGTCGCGGTGCTCAAGGGTACGGATGTGGATCAGCCAAGGAACTTGGCGAAGTCGGTGACGGTGGAGTGAGTTATCCACAGGCGTGAGCGACTGGAGCGACGCGGTTTGAAGCCAAATAAAGAGCGAGGGTTATCCACGCTCCTCGACTTTGCTGAGTGCTTCAATCCGCACGTGGGTGCGAAATACATGGTCCCAGAGTGGTGAGGACACGCCGAAATTCTTCTCGATTCCTTTGCAGTGATGCAGGTCGTGATTGGCAACCAGCCCAGGAATGAATCGGTAGGCCCAGTGCTGCGGGCGGTGTATCACGTAATGCAAAGAGATGTAGCAGAAGTAGCCGACCACCAACCCGGCGAACGCCGAGGTCAGGCCGGTCAGCCAGGCGAGCGACAAGAGACCGGCATACCCGGAACTGGTCTTCCAACCGGAAATACCGATGTACGCGAGCACATCGCGATGGTGGGTCCAATGCTCCCGGCGGTACAACGAGTGGAACAAGAAGCGGTGCATTGAATACTCGACCAGCGACCAGCCCAACAGGCCGGCGAGCGCCTGGCCGGGATGGAAGGGCGCGATGCAAAGGGCAAGGACGACGAATAGCGGAGCGGTGAAGAAGTCGAGGTAATAGGCGACTGAAGACATCAGCCATTTGTTGGACGCAGCCATGCGTAATATTTTCCTAGTGTGCCCGATGGGCATGACGATATATCAGGGGTGGATCGGGAAAGCGCGCTGTATGCTGCTCTTGCAAAATAATCTGTAGTGTTGATAGACCTGCTACTCCGATGCCTGGCGTTTAGGCACTTTGACGTAACACCCCCGTGATCCCTCGATGGTTAAGCAATCATTGCCGACTATCAAAACCATCTCATCGAAGAATTGGCTGATGTCCTGTGCTGCGGCGGGCTCATCACTTTTGCGATGTAACGTCACCCGCGTTCCATCCTGAGCCCATAGGCCCTTGGCATAACCGTCAGCAGATCCGTATTCAACTACCGCTTCAAAGGTGCTGTCTTTTTTAAGAGACAGCTGCGAGCCCATTTCCATCACGCCTTGCAAGTAATAATTGCCGACCAGTTCGTTGGGCGGGTTGCTGTGCGCGCAGCTGGATAGCAACAGCGATGAGGCGAGCAGTGCGATTCCTTTCATGTTTCACTCCGGAGTAAGTGTGTTTTTGGATGCATTTTATTGAGGGAGTTTTTGTTGGGGATTACCAACTGCCATAGGGAATGCCATATTTATCGGTGTACTGCTTCGAGCCTTTGGTTTGTGGGTAGTAATCCCCGTTTGTTTTACCGAGATAGG
>NZ_JAMFRV010000516.1 GCF_026224925.1 Pseudomonas sp.
CCGCTCCGCATGGGAGCGGCCCGCTGTGTTTTAGGCTGTGCGCGTTTTAGAGCGCCGCCTGTGCGTCTGCCTTGGCGAACATCGCGTTGATTTCGCCAGAGGTCACCGGCTTGCCGTCAGCACGGGTGTAATCCGCGCCGCCGAGGCCCAGTGCTGGCTCAGTGATCACGTGCGTGGCCTGAGCGCGCAATGCGCCGACCGTGCACTGTTCACGAGGGATGATCGAGAACGGATCGTACGAGAACTCACGCATGGCGTTGAGGTGGGTGACTTTGTTGATGGTGCTGTCAGACAAGTGCTTGAGCCCGTCAAACGTGGTTTCCGGCGAGCTTGGCCAGGTACAATCGGAGTGCGGGTAATCACTCTCCCAGCACGCCATGTCTTCACCTACTGCCTCGAGGTTTTTAAGACCGAAATTGTCTTCAATGAAGCAGGTGATGATGTGCTTCTTGAACACGTCGCTAGGCATTTTTCCGCCGAAGTCGGCGTTGGTCCAAGCACTGTGGTGACGGTGGGTGAAGTCAGCTCGTTCCAGCAGGTACGGAATCCAGCCGATGCCGCCTTCGGACAAGGCCATGCGCAGGTCCGGGAATTTCTTCCACATCGGCGCCCAGATCCAGTCAGCAGCGGAGTTGGCGATGGAAATCGGCATGGCGGTGATCCAGGCATCGATCGGCGACATGTCTGACGCGTGATTGGCCTTGGCCCCGGTGCCGATGTGGCAGCACAGCACAACCTTGTTGTCGGCGCAGACTTTCCACAGCGGATCCCAGTAGGAATCGTGGATTGATGGGAAGCCCATCAACGCCGGGTTATCCGAGAAGGACAAGGCATGTACACCTTGTGCCGACAGGCGTTTGACTTCAGCCACCGCCGCGTTCATGTCCCACCATGGCACCAGCATCAACGGAATGAAGCGGCCTGGTGCGGCATTGCACCAGTCGTATAGGTGCCAGTCGTTGTAAGCGCGAATCGCCGCGAGGGAGACATCGCGATCGCCATGGTTCTGGAACCGCTGACCAGCAAAGCCAGGGAACGTAGGGAAGCACATCGAGCCCAGGACGCCGTTGGCGTTCATGTCATCGACGCGGTCCTTGATGTTCCAGGTTCCGCGACGCATCTGGTCGTAGCCCAACGGTTCCATGCCGTATTCTTCTTTCGGTCTGCCGACTACCGAGTTGAGACCCATGTAACCGGTAGCAACGTCCTCGAACATCCAAACATCACGCTCGCCAACCTTGACCACATGCGGCTCGCGGCCCTTGAAACGATCCGGCATGTGCCGCGCGAATGCATTAGGCGGCTCAATGGCGTGGTCATCGACACTGACGAGAATCATATCTTCAATTTTCATTGTTCTTCCCCTTCGCAACGGGTTTGTTGTTGTGCCTCGATCATAGATCACGGCTGCGAGTAATTAAACACTTTATTTGATTGTGTTCATATTAATTTGTTACGCGGATGGCTTCGAGGTGCAAGTCTGACGCCTATATCGCCACGTCTGTGGGACCGAATTCATTCGGGAAAGCAGGCGACGCGGCATGTCTGATACACCGTGTCGCGGCGTTCGCAAGCAAGCTTGACTCCCACAGGGCTTCGGGGGATGCATAGATTTCTGCAGGATGCTTTGTGTTCACCCAATAAAAAACCCGCAACCATTACGCTGCGGGTTCCGCTGATACGGGACAAGCATCAGTCCCAGATCACATGCACCTCATGCGGTCCACGTAGCTGTGCACCAACGATTTTCGGTGCCGGCTTGCTTGGGTCCAGGCGGATGTTCGGCATCAGATCGAGGATGGCGTTGAGCGCGCAACTGATCTCAGTCTTGGCCACGAACTGGCCAATGCACATGTGCGGGCCGAAGCCAAAACCAAACGAGGGGCGGGTCTTGCGATCAATGTCAAAACGGTCAGCGTTCTCGAAGGCGTCTTCGTCACGGTTGGCCGACGAGACGATGCACTGCACCATGGCGCCTTTAGGGATGGCAACGCCACGGATCACCGTGTCTTCAGAGGTCTGGCGGACTTTGAAGGTTGCCACCGGCTCATAACGCACCGCCTCATCAATGGCCTTGTTCACCAGGCTGCGGTCATTACGAACTCGCTCAAGAGTGTCTGGATGCTCTAGCAATAAGGTCATCAACGTACCAAACGTGCGGGTCGTGGTTTCGCTGGCAGCGGGCAACAACGAGCGCACAAAGGTCGCGATTTCATGGTCGTCCAGCGAGCGGCCTTGGTACTCGGCGCGAATAAGCCGGCTGATCAAGTCGTCACCCTCCTCGGCATCCGCCCGGCGTTGCGCGACCACGACTTTGACCACGTCATACAGGGCTTTGGCCGCATGCATCGCTGCACCCCGGGCGGCGGCTGCTTTCTCGGGATCGACCTGCGGGCCCGCCAGAATGGCCAGTGCCCAGGCGGCGTATTGCTCGATTTCTTCAGGTTTGTCTTCGGGAAAACCGATCAGCGCGTAAATCACCCGGATAGGGAAATACAGCGCAAACTCCATCAGGTCTGCCGACTTCGCTGCAACCATGGGCTGCAAGTACTCTTCGCGGATAACCCGATCAATCTTGGTTTCTTTCCAGCGATTGACCGTTTCCGGCATGAACACCGGCTGCAGCAGATTACGAATATTCTTATGGGCGTCGCCATCCATAGCGGTCAGGATCAAACCGTCAAAGAATGCCCCCAATCCTTCAGCGATAAAGCCGCTGGTAAAGCTTTTGGCGTCGCGCATTACCGCCATGACGTCATCGTATTTAAACAGCGTGAAGGTCGGCCGATTCGGGTCTAGCCCGGCGATCGACGGCACTCCAAGCTTGGCCATGAAGTTACCCTCCAGGATCGGCGAGTTTTTGCGCATGTCCGCGTAAACAGCCTGTAGATCCACGTCGCTGCCCCGATAGTTGCTGGCGACGTTGGCGAATTCTTTGTTCAGATTGCTTTGGCCATGTACGGACATGATCATCTCCCTTGTTATTGTTCAATGGCAGCGGGTACCTATTGGATAGTAGGCATCACCGCAACCGATACTAGGCGCATGCAACCGATAGTTGAACGGTTATTTGTAATATGACTCATTACTGATTATTTCTGATGCTTCAGTACGCTTGCTGCACATACGTCATGCGCCCGCCGGCCAGCATCAACGCGCAATACAGGTTCAGTTCGACCACCTGCTCGGTAGAAAAGAACTCGTTCAGCCGGGTGAAATGCTCGTCGTCAATGGACTGATAGTCACTGGCGAACAGCTCGGCAAACATCATCGCGGCGCGCTCTGCCGGGCTGAAGTGCTCGCTGTCGGAACTGATGCACGCGATGTCCTGCTCATCGACCTGATCCGACTTACGCGCCAACTGACACGCCTGGCATTGAGTCAGGCTGGCAATCTTCAAACGCACCAATTCTCGCAGGCGCTCATCAAGCAGGCTGTCGTTGTGTAGGCTTTCCATCAACCCGAGCCAGGCTAAGGCCACCGCAGGTCGATGCGCCCAGACTTGCACCGGGCGCGTGTTGCTGAGCATGCGGCTGGATTGGCCGCGCGCGATGGCGGCCTGTAAATCGGCCGACAATTCGTCCAGCGGTATCGGCTGAATTCGCGACATAGGGTTCAATCAAGCCGTTCAATGATGGTTGCCGTGCCCATGCCACCGGCACAGCAGATAGCCTGTAAGCCATAACGGGCACCGCGTCGTTCCAGCTCATAGAGCAAGGTGGTCATCAATCGAGCACCGCTGGCACCCAACGGATGACCCAGTGCAATGGCGCCGCCATTGACGTTCAAACGGTCATGACTGACGCCCGTCTCATGCATCCAGGCCAAGGGTACTGAAGCAAAGGCTTCATTGACCTCAAACAGGTCAATGTCGTTAATGCTAAGCCCAGCTTTTTTCAGCACCTTTGCGGTCGCCGTGATGGGACCGGTAAGCATTAATGTAGGATCAGCACCGACGGTGGTAAAGGCCACGATCCGAGCACGGGGTTTCAGTCCGTGTTGGCGTGCGGTGTCGGCGCTCATCACCAGCAAAGCCGCCGCACCGTCGGAGATCTGCGACGAGTTACCTGCGGTAATCTTTCCGGTATCGGGACGAAAACTGGTCTTCAAGGTCGACAGCTTTTCCCTTGATGTATCACGGCGAATGGTTTCATCAGACGTCAGGGGATCAACCGGCTCGCTCAGGTTTTTTTCACGCAACTGCTCTACTGGCACCGCGATGATCTGGCTGTCGAAGTAACCGGCATCGCTGGCTTGAGCAGCCCGTTGATGACTGGCGAACGCATAGTCATCCAGTGCATCACGACTCAGAGACCACTTGTCAGCAATCCGTTCGGCCGCCTCGCCCTGGCTGGTCAACTCGTAACGCTCACTGGCCATCCAACCGAAGGCTTCGCCGTGTAGATCGCGGTTGCTGCCCATGGGCACGCGACTCATGTTTTCGGCGCCGCCGGCAACCACAATTTCCGCCATGTCGGCGGCAATCGAGCCGGCAGCCATGTGCACCGCAACCTCACCTGAGCCGCATTTACGGTCAATGGTCAGCCCTGGAATGGTCACTGGCCAGCCTGCGCCGAGCAGCGCAGTACGGGCGATATTCGCTGACTGCTCGCCGATTTGCGTCACGTTGCCAAAAATGACGTCATCCACTAACGCGGGCGACAGGTCGTTACGCTCCATGAGTGCGCTGATCACCAGTGAACCCAAGTGGTCGGCGCGCACCCCGGCCAGCCGACCGCGAAAGCGGCCAACCGGAGTGCGCACTGCGTCGACAATCACGATATCTTTCATAGCGCGCTCGCTTTCAAGCCACTGCCTGGCACAGCTTTGTTGTCTTCGTAGCGATAGACACCGTGCCCGGTTTTACGACCGAGGCGCCCCGCCGCCACCATCTTGATGATCAACGGGCACGGGCGAAACTTCTCACCCAAGGTCTGATGCAGGTAACGCAGCACTGCCAGGCGCGTGTCCCAGCCCGTCAGGTCACCCAACTCCAGCGGACCCATTGGATGGTTGAAGCCCATGCGCAGCGCGGTGTCGATGTCTTCAGCGGTGGCAATGCCTTCTTGCAGCATGTACATCGCTTCGTTACCGAGCATCGCCGACATACGGCTGGTGGTCAGCCCCGGTGATTCATTGACCACAATCGAGGTTTTGCCCATGGCATCGCAGAGTGCGCGAGTGCGCGCCACGGTGTCGTCGCTGGTGGCCAAACCGCGAACCAACTCCACCAGTTTCATTTTGTGAACCGGGTTGAAAAAATGCATACCGATCACGCGGTCGGCACTGCTCACTGAGGCCGCGATTTCAGTGACGCTCAGGGCTGAAGTGTTGGTCGCGATGATTGCGTTTTCCGCCAACAAAGGCGCGGCCATGGTGACGATGGCTTTTTTTACCGCCAGTTGCTCAGAGACCGTTTCCACCAGCCAATTGGCGCCGATGGCTGCTTCATTCAAATCACTGCAGGTCAGCAAATTAGCGAACGAAGCCTGCGCCTGTTCCGCGCTGACCTTGCCGAGTTTCACCCCATCGTTGAGGATCTTCTCGATGTTACTTTTGGCTTTGGCGAGCGACTCTGCATTGGTGTCCACCAGAAAGGTCTGAAAGCCTGAACTGGCGAATCCGTGGGCAATCCCGGTGCCCATCAACCCGGCGCCGACCACGACGATCTTGTCTGGCTTGTCGGAATTCATGTGAATACTCATGCGGAGACCTTCGAATAAGCGGCGGTTTTTTCACCCACAACGTTGCGCAAGGTGCCGATGCCGTCGATGCTTGCTTCGACCACATCGCCCGGCTTGAGAAACAGCCCAGTGCCCATGCCGACACCAGCAGGCGAGCCGGTGAACAGCACATCACCACAGGCAAAACTGGAGCGTTGCTGCACGAACGCGATTAATTGGCCTACGTCCCAGGTCATGTCGGCCGTGGTGCCGTCCTGACGGATTTCGCCGTTGACTTTAAGTACTAAGCGCAGCGTTGGAGAACCTTCGCCAAACTCATCTTTGGTCACCACCCATGGACCCAAGCCGGTGGTGCGGTCCTGGCTTTTTGCCGCGAACAGATCCATGCCAATACCGACCGGACCACTGCGCTGCAAGTCACGGGCGCTAACGTCATTGCCAACGGTGTAGCCGAGCACGCAACCCAGTGGATTGTCGAGGTCGACTTCGTCGCTGCCGATCACAGCGACCAATTCAACCTCATGGTCCAACTCGTTGGTCAGCGGTGGAAATCGAATCGAATCATGGGCGCCGATCAGCGCGCCGTAAGCCTTAAGGAACGCCACCGGCTGTGACGGCGGCGCAAGGCCGAACTCGACCAAATGCTTGGCATAGTTCGCCCCAGCCACCACCACCCGATTAACCGGTTCGATGGGCGGCAGTAACTGCACTTTGGACAAGGGTAAGGGTGGACCTGCAAAGCGCAGTGCACTGATGCCTGCGCCCCGGGCGACTTTCGGCGCCCAGGAAGTAAAGTCACCAGCGATAGGCGTGACCATGTCTTGCTGGACGTCGACTACACCCCAGAACACGCCGGTGTCGAAATATGAACAGCGCGCAAGTTTCATCAGACCGCGACCTTGGCCGGCGTCACCTGGCCGATTTTCGCAGGATCAAGGTGCAACAGCTTGCACGCGTTCTGCCAGCGGATTTTTTGCAGATCAGCGTCCGAAATCCTGAGGCCGTCGGTGAGGTCGTGACGGACGGCGTCGCTGCCACCAAAGTTACTGCCGTAGAGCATTTGGTCCGCGCCCACGACTTCAATCAACGCTTGGCGCATCGGCAATTCATGCAGTTCGACGTCGAAGTAGAAGTTCTTCATGTAGTCGAGCACTGGACGTTTATTGTGTACCACGTCGAGGTTTTTGTTGGTTTGCGCCAAACGCCCCAGCTGGTAAGGCACGTAGCCGCCACCGTGGGTGATGTAGACCTTGAGGTTCGGGAAGCGGTCGAGCACGCCACCGCAGATCAGGTTCCAGAAGCAGCGGGTCTCGTCGTACTGCATGCCGACAATGGCGGTGGTTTCGTAACGGTCCTCGTTAGCGCGGTCACCCCACGTTACTGACTGGTTGTAGCCGTGGATGAACATCGGCAGGTCGAGGTCGCAAAGTACCTTCCACACCGGGTCCAGCTCAGGGGAATCAAACTCCAGGCCACCAAAGTTGGCGCCCCCTGCGGACAACCCTTTAGCGCCCAATTGAGTGCAGGCACGATGCAGTTCAATAGCTGCTTCTTTTGGCGAATTAAGTGGTGCGTGAGCCCAGAACATCAAGCGATCAGGGGCCGCCGAGCAATATTCAGCAAAGGTGTCGTTAACGGTGCGTGCATACGGCACTGCATATTCGGCTTCGGTCCAGTACATGTAGCAATGCGACGGTACCGAGACCACTTGCAGGTTCTGACCGGCAGCATCCATGCCGGCAAGACGGACTTTAGGGTCTGCCCAACGCGCCATGTACTCCTCGAGTTTCAAGCCATTTCCGGCGCGAACAGCCGCCTTGCGTTCCGGTGAGCCCAGGGTAAGTACCCATTTGCCAACCCGCAGACGAATGTCGCCATCGTCACAGGCTTCAAAAAAAGGCCCCCAGTGCGGGTGCTGGTTGTAGTAGCCAGGAAGCGGTGCGTGAGCGTGCAGGTCAATAAGCATAATCAGGGACCTCGAGGTAAGAACTTAACGTTTTTTGTGATTGTTCTGGGTGACTGCGAGACCTGAGCATAAAATTAAATTGAGCATAAATCAAAATACTGTTCAATTTATTTTACCGAGACGACGTAAACGCCCGGTCCAGAGCGCTGCAGGGAATGTCTCGCGCTGCTTAAAACGCGCGAAATTGCCCGTGAAGAGTGGATTATTAAAAAAACAAGACGAAAAAAAACCGCCATCTCCTGTCAGAAATGGCGGTTTTGTTATGCGATGTCGTGTCTAAATCAACATGCTCAGCGTCGGGTGCGGGAAGTGGAGCCCATCGTCAGCGCAGCCAGCAACTTTTTCAATCGAACTGGCAACAAACGACGACTAGCACTTTCCGGCACAAGGATTTCACTGAGTACATACCGGATGACCATTTCGCAGATCAACTCCCGGTCCAGACGTACGCCAAGGCGCTTGTCCCACTCGTCAAAGACGATATCCAGCACGTCCTGGAAACGCACAATGGAGTCATGAAAAATTCTGCGAAAGAAGCCCAGGGCATAGTCCGGCGCCACCACCAGCAAGCGCCGGGCGCGGCTTTTCTCAAGGTAGTTGTCGATGTAAGCAAACAACGCATTGAGCCGCGCCTCGGGTTCGTCAATTCCGCTTAACGCCGCGGTCAACGAGGTGTGGAAGCTGTCGCGCTGATGCCGGGAAAAGGTATCGAGCAAGTCTTCCTGGGAGGAAAAGTAGCGATAGAAGGTGCCGCGAGAAATGCTCGCAACCTTGCACACGTCGAGAATCGAGATGCGGTCAGCACCGGACTGCAACACCACTTCACCGGTGGCGGCAAGAATGTTGGCGATGGTCTCTTCTGAACGACGGTTCGGCTTGACCTTATTGGCTGGCGCCGTGCTGTCAGCAACAGATTTACGAGTGACCTTAGGCTTTTTTTCCGCCACGACGGCTTTTTTTTTGGCCTTAGGAACAGCGTCAGGAGCGGCAGCTTCGGCCAATTGATTTGCGCGTATCGGCATGAATGTAAAGACCCGTGGATAATTCAAGTGACCACGTTAGCATAGGAAATAAGCACGAACGGAGGTTTTTGTTCAACTTTTGACTAAAGACATTTAGTAAATTCCTATTTAGAATGCCATTCTATATTGAAAATAAAATCGGGCACCCTATCGCTGGGAGGACCCCAAAAAAGGAGTATAGCTATGAGCGGCACTGGAAATCCGGAGACGTGGGCGGTTGGAGAAAGAGACACGGTTATCTCAGCACTGGACCGTGTGGTAGCGAGGCTTCCAGATAAGGTCATGCTGGATTTCAGTGGAGAGTTGTACACTTATCTAGAAATTGATCGTCTTTCTACACGAATGGCCAATGCGCTGGCCGCTCAAGGCATAGCAGCCGGCGATACCGTGTTGACCATGCTCGACAACAACGTCGATGCCGTGATCACTTGGCTGGCGATCAATAAGCTGTGTGCCGTCAGCGTGCCAATCAATACCGCGCTCAAGGGCGAATTCCTGCGCCATCAGGTGGCCGATACCGGCACCCAGCTGGTGATCTGTGAAGCTGACTATCTGCCGCGCATGGCGGCCATCGCCGAACAACTGACTGACGTGAAACGCATCCTGTTTCGAGTGTCGGCCGGTAAAGAGCTGGGCGAGCTGCCTGCCGCCTCTATCGCTATCGAACCGCTGGACCTCTATCGCGGCAGCGATGACACGCCATTGGCGGTCAAACCCCAGCCGGCCGATCTCGCATGTTTGATCTACACCTCTGGCACCACCGGCCCTTCCAAGGGCTGCATGATTAGCTATAACTTCATGTGTAACCTGGCCCGCCTGCAATTACGCGCAGGCCCTGCCAGTGAAAACGACGTCACTATCACCCCGCTGCCGCTGTTTCACATGAACGCCCTGTGCGTGAGCATCATCGCCAGCATTCTGGTGGGCGCGCGCGCCGTGATCCTCCCGCGGTTCTCGGTCTCTAACTTCTGGCAAGAAGTCGAACGCTCCGGCGCGACCATCGCCTCGATTCTCGGCGGCATGGGCGGCTTGCTGGCCCAGGCACCGGACAACGACGCCATGCTGCGCTGCAAGGGCCAGATCCATACCGCACGCGGCAACCCGTACACCGAAGAAACCAAAAAGATCTGGCGCGAACGCTTCGGCACCAAACTGGTGGGTGGCAACGGCTATGGCTTGACCGAAGCCTGTGTCATCACCTCGCTGGCGGCCGGCGAATACGCGGCACCGGGATCATCGGGTAAACGCATCGCCGATTTCGATGTACGGATCTTTGACGAGATGGATCAGGAGGTACCCGTTAATACGCCAGGCGAAATCGTGGTTCGGCCACTGTGTCCGGACATCATGTTCCAAGGTTACTGGCGGCGCCCGGAGGACACGCACAAGCTGATGCGCAATATGTGGTTCCACACTGGCGACGTGGGCAAGTTCGATGACGACGGTTTCTTTTATTTCGTGGACCGGAAAAAGGATTACCTGCGTCGGCGTGGCGAGAATATATCCAGCTTCGAAATGGAAGCTGCGTTCGCGGTGCACCCGGCCTTGTCCGAAGTGGCGGTGCATGCCGTGCCATCGGATAAGGGTGAAGATGACGTCAAAGTCACTGCGGTACTGCACGAAGGTGCTGAACTGAGTCAGGAGGATCTGTTTCGCTGGGCGGCAGACGCAGTGCCGTACTACGCACTGCCGCGCTATATCGAATTCCGCACCAGCCTGCCGAAAAACCCCCAAGGCCGGGTGCTCAAATACTTGCTGCGCGATGAAGGCAAGACCGCGAACACCTGGGACCTGGACGATACCGATATCAAAGTCGCCAAGCGCTAAGAGTTGGCGCGGTGTGTCAGGCACGCCGCGCAATTGGTAATTACCTGTGGGACCGAATTTATTCGGGAGTGCCTAAACATCCGGCATCGTCTGCGCCTGACACAACGCCTTCCCGAATGAATTCGGTCCCACGGGGGGGCAGGCTATGCTGCCTGCCCCCGCTTTCTCTCTCAATACTCCCGAGCAGGAATATGCTTGGGCCGTGAGTTGTAGCCTGGCAGGTGTAAGCCGCCATCAACGTGCAATGTCTCACCGGTCATGAAGCGCGACATCTCCGATGCCAGGAACACCACCACCGGGCCGATATCTGCTTCCGGTTCACCACAACGACCCAACGGACGCATAGACGCCGACATTTCCGCAAATCCTGGGTTTTCTTCCGCCAGTTTAAAAAACGTCGCACCCATGGCCGTTGGCGCGATGGCATTCACGCGAATATTGAAGCGCCCCCATTCTGCCGCCGCACTGCGGGTCAAACCGACGATCGCCGCTTTTGCAGTGTTGTAGTCGCCATGCAGCCATGCGCCGATCTCGGTGTCGATCGAATAAAAGTTGATGATCTTGCCACCGCCACGTTTTTGCATGTGCGGCAATGCAGCTTTCATCGACCACCAGGCGGCCCAGACGGTGGAGTTAAGCGTCTGTTCAAGCATGGCGTCGGTTTTTTCTTCGAGCAGTACATTCGGGGTCGGCGCGAAAGCGTTGTTGACCAGAATATCCAGCCCGCCAAAGTGGCTGACTGCCGCCGCGATGGCCGCTTCGATATCCGCTTTCTTACTGACGTCGGTCCTGATAAACACCGCCTGAGCACCCAGTGCTCGTAATTCCTCAGCGACCGCCGCACCACTGACCTCGTCCAGTTCGGCAACCACCACCGCAGCGCCCTCTTTGGCGAAGCTCAGGGCCACCCCACGTCCAATCCCACCACCGGCACCGGTGATCAACGCCACTTGTTCTCGCAGCAGGCCCATTAGCCGCTCCTTTTATTGTTGTTCAAGCAAGATGGATGTTTCGGTACATTTTTAATGGAGATATTTTAATGAACATATTCTATTTTAGTGTTCAACTATACCTCATAAAAACAGATCCGGCCTGGCCTAAAAGGATAAATCCTGATGAGTACATTTCGTCGTCGAGTGGAGATTGTATCGACCGCCCAAGGAGATCAGGGCGAAGTCCGTGCGGCGCTGGAAGACGACTTCCATCATTTCCGCGTGCACCTGCGGCACGATCATCAGACGCTGATCGTCATCACCGGAGAAGCCCTGCGTTTTCCCTACTCTGCCTGTCCGCAAGCCACCGAACCATTGCGTGACTTGATAGGTATGCGCTTGTCGCCCATTGCTCACTCGGTCACCCGTCAAACTGACGCCCAGCATCAATGCACGCACCTGCTCGACTTGGCTGGGCTGGCGCTCGCCGCTGCATTGCGCCCGCCGCAGGTCCGTCGTTATGACATTCAGGTGCCGTTGCGGGTCAATGACCGTACTGAACCGAGCTTGCAACTCAACGGTGTACCATTTTTGGCGTGGGTCACTCAGGGTATGCAAATCGAAGGCCCAGACCCGTTCACCGGTATCAACCTGCGCGAAGGCATGGCGCGCTGGGCGTTAGGAGCGCTGAGCGCAGACGAAGCAGAAGCCGCGCTGTTATTGCGCCGCTGTACGATGATTTCCATGGGCCGGGTGTACAATCTCGACGCACAGGTGCACGCCTCTAGCACCGACCGCTGTTACAGCCAACAAAGCAGCCGCGCCCCTGACGCGTTAAGAATCAAGGGCTCGACCTGGAGTTTTCATGAGTCGGGTGAGGCGTTGTGTGCTGAGGATCAGGAATGGCTAAACCAGCCATTCACATCTGAAACACCGCACTGCTCCCTTCCCGAATGAATTCGGTCCCACAGGGTGAATCGCATATCACCTGTGGGACCGAATTCATTCGGGAAGCGGTGTATCAGACACACCGCTTCAAGCTCTCGCCAACAAGTTGGCTATCTACAAAAACACCGCCAGATTCGGCGTGCCAAGCACCGCTTGGTCAAGAATCACTTCCCGCCGCGCCAGCTTGATCCCATCATCACCGAACCGAAGCAGGTCACGCCGCTCACCGCTGATGATGTCGACATGGTGTTCTTTGAAGCGGCTGCGGGTCAGCAGCAAGTAACTGGTGACGATGAACTCGTCAGGCTTCGCCGTTTCCTCGACAAACACGTTGGTCACCAACCGCCGCGTGCGCGACGGTGGATCTTCGGCCCAGGCACTTTTGCCCGACAGACGCAGAATCCGTCCCAGAATCGAACGGTAGTCATCGTGATAATGCTGAACCGTACGCACGATGGTGGTCGACAGTTCCGCCGCCGTACGCGTCTGGCGCAGTGGCACGGTGTAGATCAAATCGGTGGCCAAGCGTGCGGACCACTCCTGCAGGCGGATCTGGTCGAGCAACGTGGCCTCTTCATACAGAAAGGTCACCACGTCGTTATAAACCGGTGAACCCACTGGCACGCGCTTGATACCCAGCGGCGAGCCAGGTTGCACGTGCTCGGCTGTACGCTGTTGAACATCCACCGGCCGGGTCTCAGCCAATTGAGCTTCAGACATGAATATATTCCCGAGTTTTATTGTTGTTGGGAGCCTTGCAGCAACCGCGCTTCATTGCCGGCCTTCGTCATCAGTAGGCGCGGTCATCAGTTCGTGCCAATACAGCCACCAGTGCCACTGGGTATCGTCCTTGGTGAAGCCTTCGTTAACGATGCCCGGACCTGGCCAGCCTTCAGGTGCGCCGGTTTCGAACACGGCCTGATACTTAAGCGTGCTCTTGCGACCCATCGCGCCTTTTGCAGCTTGGGTCATGTGCGGCCACGTGTCGGAGTCGTCTTGCTCAACCATGCCCGAGGTGCCAAACAGCTGAATAGTCTGCTTGAGCATCTTCTCACGCAGTTCTGGCGACGCGTCCTTTTCGGCAAACACCCAGTTGACGAATTCCAGCTTGTCCGGGCCCTGTGGCACGTAAGCGTGCAGCGTCATCGACCCGACCACAGTGCCGTCCGGCTGCGGAATGTAGACGAAGCCAAACAGAATATTGGGGAACATCCCGCCCACTTGCGGCGGCATAGTGGTCAGAACTTTGAGTTGATCTTCAGTCAGGTTGCGCGCCAGTTGTTCGACCATGTCACCCGTCATCCCGGCCGGTGGCAGTGCTTCGAGCTTTTGCTGGACGGTCAGGGTTTCAGGATCAAGGCCGGTCAGGCGTTTGATCTTGCGCGCCAGATCAATGCAGCGCAGGGCGTGACCGTGTGGCGAGCTGATTTCTACGCCATACATCTCTGGACTCAGGTCAGCGCTCTGGCCGTTTTCATCTTTTTTCGCGTAGTTACCGACTTCACCTAACCAGCGGTGCAAGGTCAGGGTGTGGAAACCATCCGCAGCAGATTGCTCGCCAGCAGTTTTCCAGTTGGCGTTGACGATGAAACGCTGTGGCGGACCCAGCACTTCCATGCCTTTATCGGAACGGCAGAACAGCATGTCGTAATACCACTTGGCATCACCAAGGAATTCGTCGAACGACGGGCCTTCGATGTTCCAGGTGGCGAAGATCAAGCCGCCGTACAGCGTGACCCGCGCTTGGCGCAGGCCCAGCTTTTCCTTGGGCAGCATTTTGCCGTGCATGCACTCGCGCTCGACCGGCGAACCGATGAAGTCGCCGTTTGGACGGAATGCCCAGCCGTGGTAAATGCATTTATGAATTTGCGTATTACCGCAATCTGCGGTGCTGATGCGCATACCGCGGTGTGGGCAAACGTTTAGCGAGACGAAGACTTCACCCGCCTTGTCACGAGTCACGATGACCGAGTCGGAACCCAAGTCACGGACCATGAAGTCACCAGAATTAGGGATTTCCGACTCATGGCCCAAGAGGACCCAAATCTTGCCGAAAATTTTCTCCATCTCGATCTCATAGATTTCCCGGTCCGACAGCACGCGCATCTGCACTTCGCGGGACGAGGGATAAATGAGGTCGGATACTTTTGTTCCGTCAGACAATATGGGGCTTGTTCTTGTTAGCATGATTGCCTCCTGCTCAGGGTGTCACGGCGATTTAAGCCGATTGAATATAAGACACTTTCATAAATAATGTACATAACTGTCGTTTTACCTAAGGTAAACGATCTTCGAATTAGCGAAGCGCCGAACCCGCCTGGGTTCGCAAGATGCCGATGCCGTCGACCTCCAGCTCCACCACGTCACCCGGCTTCAAGTAGCGCAACTGCTCCAGGCCACAGCCGTTGCCGACTGTTCCGGAGCCGAGAAACTCGCCGGGATGTAGGGTTTCGGAACGTGAAACATGGGCTATCACGTCTTCGAATTGCCAACGCATGTCGCGGGTATTGCCGCGCCCCCACTCTTCACCGTTGACCCGCGCGACCATGTTCAGGTCATAGGGGTCACCCAACTCATCAGCGGTCACCAGGCACGGCCCCATGATGTTGGCCGTGTCAAAGTCCTTGCTCTTGGCAGGGCCGAGCATGCCTGGCATCTCCAGGGCTTGGGCGTCGCGGGCGCTCATGTCATTGAAGATGGTGTAACCCACGATATGTTCGCGCGCGTTCTCGCGGGAAATGTCCTTGCCGCGCCTGCCAATGTAGCAACCGAACTCCAACTCGAAATCCAGTGCCCGGCTAAAACTTGGCCACTGAAATTCGTCGTCAATACCAATCACGGCGAAGCGGTTGCATTTGTAGTAAATGGGCTGGCGGTTGAAGGTCTCGATCACTCGGTCATCGGCGCGGGTGTTCATCGCCTTCAACGTCGCTTCCGGGTCTTCGGTACGCAACGCACGGGAGCGCCGGGCGGCAGCAAATGCCTGGCGCAGATGAAGTTCGAAACACGAGCAGTCGCGCATTTGCGGCGGCGGCTGAATCGGCGCTCGCAGCTTGACGCTGGCGCGCTCGAACACTGCTGCCGTGGGGGCTTTGCTGAGCAGTGAACGGGCAAGCTCCAGCGCGGCTTCACCGCCTTCCACCAGCTTCAGCACGCTGCTCAGTTCGCCAGACTCACGGCCCTGAACCTGCTGATAAGCAACTTGCAAGTCAATGACCGATTGGTCCTTGTCAAACAACGCCCCGGCACGCTCGACGCCGTCGCCACGGGTAAAGGTCACCAGTCTCATACGCGGCCACTCACCGGCAGGCTAGCGCCAGTCACGGCGTCAGCAGCGTCAGATAACAGGAAAGCGATCACGGCGGTCAGTTGCGCCGGACTGACCCAACGGCTGAAGTCGGCATCAGGCATGTCTTTGCGATTGGTTGGGGTGTCGATGATGCTCGGCAGTACCGCGTTCACGGTGATCCGGCGATCCTTGAGTTCTTCAGCCAGGGCTTCTGTGAGCCGGGCGACTCCTGCTTTCGACGCCGCGTAGGCGCCCATGCCCATACCCGCCTTGAGGCTAGCTTGTGCGCCGATATTAACGATTCGCCCACCCTTCTCGCTCAAGTGCGGCAATACCGCTTGGGACGCCACCACAGCCGTGCGTAGGTTCATCTGGTACAGCCGATCCCAGGTGGCGAGGCTGCCCTCCTCCAGGGTTTCCCAGGCAAAACCACCCGCGACGTTGACCAGGCCGTCTATGCGCCCGAAATACTCGGCGACCTGCTTCAGTGCGGACTGGGCTGACGCCTCCGAACTCAGATCAACAGCGCCCAGTGCCAGCTCATTCGCGCTGTCTGCCGGGTTGTTGGACGGCCGATCGGTCCGATCGAGTAACGCGATGCGAGCACCACGTTCAAGTAATTGTTGGCCGAGCGTGCTGCCTAGCACACCGAAACCACCGGTTACGACAATGACTTTGTCGTGTAAAGACGTGTCATGAAGTGCCTTGTCCGGAGCAGAACTGGACATCGCAAAATCCTCTTATTGTTGTGGGTGCCACCCGTTGGGTGAGCGAGGCCTTGGATTAATATATGACACTTTTTAAAAATATGTACAAATGATACTGTTGCTTCGTTGTCCTGAATCAACAAAAACCAAACGAAACCGGACGCCTATGCCCAGAAAATTACCCGCCCTCAATGCCGACAACCGCGCCTTTTGGCAAGGTGGCGAGCAGGGAAAATTGCTGATTCATCATTGCGATGCCTGCGCGCGCTTCTTTCACCCGCCATCGCCGATGTGCCCGCAATGCGCAAGCTTTGACGTTGCGCCGCGCCCCCTGTCTGGAAAAGGCTCGGTGGCGAGTTTTACCGTCAACCACCAAGCCTGGACCCCGGAACTGCAAGCCCCTTATGTGGTGGCCATCGTTGAACTGCTGGAGCAGCCCGGTTTGCGCTTCTTGAGCAATGTCGTGAACTGTGACCCGGAAATCGTAAAAATAGGGATGCGGGTAAAGGTACGCTTCGAGCAGGTCGAAGACGTGTGGTTGCCGCTGTTTGAGAAGGATCAATGATGTTCGATCATCGTTATGAGAAACAGGTTGCCATCACCGGTGTCGGCCAGTCGGAAGTCGGTCGTCCGTCGAATAAATCGGCCATGCGCCTGACACTCGATGCATGCCTTGAGGCTATTGCCGACGCAGGGCTTGAACGCAAGGACATCGATGGTGTGGCCTGCTGGCCGGGCGATAACCACAATGGCGATCCCTTTTCACCGGTCGGCCCGACGGCGCTGAAAACCGCACTGGGGTTGAACGTCAACTGGTTCGGTGCCGGCTACGAAGGACCAGGACCGCTGGCGGGAATGATCAATGGCGCCATGGCAATTGCCGCCGGATTGTGCAAGCACGTGCTGGTGTTCCGCACCATCACCGAAGCCTCAGCGCGGGTGCATAACAAACAGGTAGGGTCGCTGACCAGCAAGACTCAAGGTCGAGACAGCAGCTATGCCTGGCAGTGGTTTACTCCGTTCAACGTGCTGTCGGGGATCAACCTGATGGCGTTATACGCGCAACGGCATTTTCACGAATACGGCACCCGCCCAGAACAATTGGCGCAGATTGCTCTGACCTGCCGACAAAATGCACAGCGAAATCCAAAAGCGATTTATCGCACGCCGATGTCGATGGATGACTACATGGCCTCGCGCATGATCTCCACGCCACTGCGCATGTTCGATTGCGACGTGCATTGCGATGGGTCCACCGCGATCATTCTTTCGCGCAAGGATGCAGCAAGGGACACCCGGCACACGCCAATCCGCATCGAAGCCATGGGCGCGGCGCTGAACCAACCGTGGTCTTGGGATCAGATTTCACTGACGCAAATGGCTGCATTCGATGTCGGCCGGATGATGTGGTCGCGCACCGACTACACGCCTGCAGATGTCGGTTCGGCGCAGTTGTACGACGGATTTTCAATTCTGACCATGATCTGGATGGAAGCGTTGGGACTGTGTCCCGTTGGCGGCAGCGGCGCCTTCGTCGAGGGCGGTCAGCGGATTGCACTGGACGGCCAATTGCCGATCAACACCAATGGTGGGCAACTGTCCGGCGGGCGCACCCACGGCCTCGGTTATGTACACGAAGCCTGCCTGCAACTCTGGGGGCGCGCTGAAGGTCGCCAAACCAAGGCTCATAATGTGAGTACTGTTGCGGCAGGTGGTGGCCCGCTGGGTGGCAGTCTGTTGCTGGTTAAAGAGTGATGCCCGTTGGGTAAGCTGAAAACGGCAAAGGGCTTAGAACAAGACTTTGCCCAGCTCGCTGCAGAACACAACCAGCGCACGACCGACTTCATCAATGCCCTCCTCGTCCCGTTGGCCACGGAACAACACAGCTGACACGGTGAAGTCGATGGCGCC
>NZ_JAMFRV010000517.1 GCF_026224925.1 Pseudomonas sp.
ACAACGGCCAGCATTTGTATTACCCAGATATCCGCCTTGTGTACTGGGCGGGGGGCAATATTTTTCATCACCATCAGGACCTAAATCGACTGCTGCAGGCCTGGAAGCGCCCGGAAACCATCATCGTCCATGAGCAATACTGGACCGCGCAGGCCAAATACGCCGATATCGTGCTGCCAGCGACCACAGCGCTGGAGCGCAACGATATCGGCAGCTCCGCGTCAGACCGTTTCATGATCGCCATGCAGCAGGCCATCGAGCCGGTGGGCGAGTCACGTGATGATTATTCGATCCTGGCTGACCTGTCCGAGCGCCTGGGGCTGGGCGAGGGTTTTACCGAGGGGCGCGATGCCGACGCCTGGTTGCGCTTCATTTATGACGAGTCGCGAGGGCGGGCCGAAACCTACGGCATCGAACTGCCGGACTATGATCAGTTTTGGCGCGACGGCATCTTTGAAATTGATTACCCGGAAAGCGACACGGTGCTGCTCAAGGCGTTTCGTGACGACCCTGACGCACATCCATTGCCGACGCCTTCGGGACGGATCGAGATCTTCTCCGAGCGCATAGCCAGCTTCGATTATGCCGACTGTCCCGGTCACCCGGTCTGGCTGGAAAAACCCAAGCAGACATTCCCGTTGCAGCTGTTATCGAATCAGCCCAAGACCCGCCTGCACAGTCAGTACGACCATGGCGCCTACAGCCGCGCGTCGAAAATCCAGCAGCGTGAACCCTTGAGCCTCCATCCGCATGATGCCAGCGCCCGAGGGATCGTCGACGGTGATGTGGTTAAGGTCTTCAACGAGCGAGGTGCGTTTCTGGCCGGCGTCATCGTCTCCGATGGCATTCGTCCCGGCGTGGTGCAAATTGCGACCGGGGCGTGGTTCGATCCTATGGTGCATGGCCAACCCAACAGCCTGGAAAAACATGGCAACCCCAATGTCATTACCGCCGACATCGGCGCGTCCAGCCTGTCCCAGGGCTGCTCGGCCCAGACCGCCAGCGTAGAAATCGTCCGCTGGGATGAGGCGTTGCCGGAGGTCACAGCGTTCGAGCCGCCGTTGATGATTTGAGGCGCTGGCGTGTACGGATTTTGTCGGAATGAGCATTGCTCACGAATGCGCTGCATCAGGCACTGATGACGTTTCAGGGCTGACGCTTTCGCGAGCAAGCGCGTTTCCCCGGGGTTCACACAGGCCGGGATCCGGTCAAAAGTCGTACGCCAGTTTGGTGTACCAATAACCGCCAGCCGGGGAGAAGGGTGGGTTGCCATAGATGTAGCCACCCGTATTGTTGGCGATGGCATTGGCGTCGGGGCGCACATCAAAGATGTTGGTGCCGCCCAGTGATACCGTCACGGCATCGGTCAGCGCGTAGCTGATGTCCAAGTCAGTGATCCATTTGGCGCTGAAGCTGCGGTCGCCACTTTCCAGTTGCTGCAGGGCCTTGACCTTGCCGAAGCGGGTGGTTTGCAGGTTGATGTCGAAGTCTTTGATCAACCAGTTGGCACCCAGTACCCATTTGGTTTTCGGCGTGGCTTCAGTGAGGTCGCCTTCCCGCGAGCGGCCGACCCAGGTCAGGCTGCCGCCGCTGTTGGCGCCCAGCGTCGACAGTACGGCGGGTGGGGCTTTCTGCGACAGGATGGTGGTCTTGTTGTAGTTGAAGGCCGCAGTCCAGCGCACGATACCCAGTGCCTGTGGCCGCCAGGTGTAATCGCTCACAACGTCGAGGCCACGGGTGCGGGTGTCGAATGCGTTGGCGTAGTAGGAAACCCGGTAGCCCGGCGCCAGGCCCGCGTCGGCGAGGATGCCCGCCAGGGCCGGTCCATACAGGGCTTCGGTGCGACTGATGCGATCCTTGATGTCGATTTGATAAGCATCGGCCGTCAGGTTCCACGCTGGCAGTGGACGCCAGACGAAACCAGCGCCCAGGTTCCAGGTCTTCTCGGCTTTCAAGTCCTCGGCACCGAGGGCCTTGGAAATCTTCGAATCCACCGGCGCCAGCAGGTTCAACGCCGGAACGATACTGCCGTCTGGATTGCGCGCCGTTAGGCTGTTGGCGTCGGTGAAGCCGATTTGCGTCAAGGACGGTGCGCGAAATCCTGAGCCAATGGTGCCGCGTATCGCGAAGGTATTGGTGAAGTCGTAGCGCGAGTTGAATTTGCCATTGAACGTGCTGCCCGAGCTGTCATCGAAGTGCTCATAACGCCCTGCAACGCCCAGATACCATTTGTCTGTCGGGTTGATGCCCAGGTCCAGGTAGGTGGCGTAGCTTTTGCGCTCCACATCCGTCTCGTACTCAGGCCGCACGATGGTTGCTGCCTGGGCGCCGACCTGCGCGGGCAGGCCAGCCAATGGATTCGGATTGCCATTGGGTTGCAGGGCCGGGTAGATATAGCCGCCATTGCGATAGCCAATTTCATCACCGGCAAATGTCTGGAAGCGTTCCTGGCGATATTCCAGACCCAACGAGACTTGTAGCGGTTTGGCCAGGCCGATGTCGTAGCCACGGCTGACGTCCAGGTTGTTGACCCATTCGGTGTTCTGCCAGGCACCAAGGTCGTTAAAACTCGTGGGTGAATTCGGCCCCAGCGAAGGGTTGATGGTGAAATCGCTGGCGTGCTCGACCCGGTTGCGGCCAAGACTGCTGCTCACATCCCACTTCCACTCCTGCCAGTCGCCGCGTACGCCGACCAGCCCCTGATAGTCGATGGAGTGGATATTGTTGGTCGGAAAATAACCGTTGGGGAACAGTTCGAGAATATTGCCGTCGCCGTTGGCTCGGCGCTTGTTGTTTCCAATGACGGCGTCCTGCTCGCCATAGGTGCCGTTGGAGTAGATTTCCAGCCGATCATTGATCGGCAGTGCGGCGTTGAACGCTAGGTTGTAGTTTTTCAGTTCAGGGTCGCCGTTTTTCAGGCCAACATGGTCCCAGCTGGCTTCTCGTGGGTCGGGCTGGCCGTTGGGCAGGGCGAACCAGTTACTGCCGGTAGCTTTGTCGTTGTAGGTTGCGGCGCCGCGTTTGCGGGCGTCGGCGCTGACATGCAAGAAACCGCCATCACCCAGGCCGAAACCGGCATCGCCCTCCACCTGGCTCGAATCACCGTCGCCCTGGTACAGCTTGCCGGTTTGCGCCGAAATATGGCCGCCGCTGGCAGCGTCTTTGAGGATGATGTTGATTACCCCCGCCACGGCATCGGAGCCGTATTGTGCTGCGGCGCTGTCCTTGAGTACTTCAATGCGTTGCACCGCGCTCACCGGAATGGTGTCGATGTCGACGTTGTTGGCGCCACTGTTGTCGACGGAGCCGGAGGCGGGGAAAGCGTTCTTGTGCCGACGCTTGCCGTTGACCAGCACCAGTGTGTAAGCGGGCGCCAGGCTGCGGTTGGTCAAAGGTCGGTTGATTTGGCCGAGTCCTCCGTTGTTGGAGCCGAAGTTCATCGACGGCAACAGTTTGGACAGCACCTCAGACAAGCCGGCGCGGCCCGATTTGCGAATGGCGTCGCCGGAAATTACATCAATTGGGGCCGGGCTTTTGGCCACGGTCCGTTCCGCACCGCGTACGCCAGTGGATACCACGGTGGCCAAACGTTTATCTTCATTATCGTCGTTTTCCTGCGCCTGGACCGTCAGGCTGACGGAAAACGCCAGTAACGTCAGTGGCAGCAGGCGGGTTCGATTGCTCGACTGTCGATAGGTGTTTCTGTAGGGGTGCGTCAGGTTCAAGGCATCGCTCCGTGCGCTGCCGGACGAAACTCCGGCAGATGCGTTGTGGTGTGTGATGTTGCGGGTAGTCGCCTGACTGGTTTTCGTGCGCATTCGAGGGCTCACGGTGAGCCTTGAATCTGTGTCAATGCAGAGGTCTGGTAGCACGCTTGGCGAGATTTGAATCAGCTTTTAGCATTTTGTATCGAGATAGATATAATAATTATTAATGATTATCTTATAGCTAAAATAGCGAAAAACGCCGCTTACATACTTCGATCAGCGATAAAATCCCAGCTGCCATTTGCTTTAAGTTATGTTTTTAGTTGGGGACAGGAGAATCCATCGGGGCTTCAGGTGGCGTGCGAGGGAGGGGACTAATCACTGCCGATTAACGCTCTAGGCGCAGGGTTTAAGTGCGCCTGTTTTGTCTTGGGATTACTCAGTCCAGTAGTGAGACTAGTTGCGCCTCAATCGAGCCCGCAAGTACCTCAATCAGAGCCAGCGTCACCGGTAGTTTGAAGCGCCGCCGGCCCGCGCTGCCGGGATTGAGGTAGAGCTGTTCGCCGCGCCATTCTATGCGTGGCTTGTGCGAATGGCCGGTGATCACCAGTTTTACGCCTGCATCGAGCACCGCTGGGACATCGGCGATGTCATGCACTAGTAGGGTTTTCCATCCGTTGAGCTCGAAACATAGGCGGTCGGCGAGGTTTTCTGCCCATGGGAAGTCCAGATCATTGTTGCCGCGCACAACATGCAACGGGGCAATGGACGCCAGTTGATCGAGGATTTCGCGGG
>NZ_JAMFRV010000518.1 GCF_026224925.1 Pseudomonas sp.
GCAGCGGCTGCAGGGTCCTTAATGGCCAGCAGTTCAAGATCGAATACCAATACCGAGTTGGCAGGGATAGTCGGGCTAGGGCTCTGAGCACCATAAGCCAGGTCGCTAGGGATGTACAGTTTGACCTTTTCGCCAACGTGCATCAGTTGCAAACCTTCGACCCAACCCGGGATCACGCCGCTTACTGGCAGATCAATCGGGCTGCCGCGTTCAACTGAACTGTCGAACACTTTGCCATCAGTCAGCTTGCCTTCGTAGTGAACAGTCACAACGTCGGTTGGCTTAGGCTGAGGGCCATCGGCTTTTTTGATGATTTCGTATTGCAGGCCGGAAGCAGTAGTGGTCACTTCCTTACGCTTGCCGTTTTCTTCGAGGAATTTTTTGCCAGCCGCTGCCGACTCTTCGCTCATCTTGGCCATACGCTCTTCAGCACGCTTCTGCAGAGCAGCAAAGGCTTCGACCAGCTCGTCATCTTTCAGTTTCTGTTCTTTCTTGCCAACGGCATCTTCGATGCCTTGGGCTACGGCTTTGGAATCCAAGTCATCCATACCTTCTTGAGCCAGGCTTTTGCCCATGTTCAAGCCGATACCGTAGGAAGCTTTTTGGGCCGGGGTTTTCAGCTCTACGTTGGTATGCGAGTCACAACCCGCCAGTACCAGACCAACCAAGGCTACCGCCGCCGCCAACCGATGCTGTTTCATGCTGATTCCTTGTTCATGCGCCAATAGGGCAAACGAGTAAAGCCGCGAGCTTATCAGGCTGCCGCGATCAATGGCTACCGGCATGAGAGGCACAAAAGGCAGATAAGTTCAGGTATCCAAACGTTTTATTGCGGGGCGAACGACTCGTACAGCATTGGTTCAGCTCTACCAAAGCCGGCCATTGGCCTTATGAGGCCTTATGGCAAACCGCATCGCCGCCAGACAAGCAAATCAGAATTTTAGGGTTCTAGGTCTATTCAACCCCACCGTAGAGCGAGTACGTGAGTCCTCGCACTGATGAAATGGCTACTTGCCACCAACATATTGGCTCAGGCATAAGGTGGCTATAAATAGACAAGGAGGTTTCACGTTGCGCTTTTTAACCCGTGCGTTGCTGCTAATCGTAGCCTTGATCTGCCTGGTATTGGCGGTGGTTCTGTATTACATCGCCAATCCAAACCTGCCCGACTATGTGCCTGCCGAACAGGTGCGTTACCTTGATCAGTGGAGCGAGAAAGACCGCCAGACCTTTTACTTCACGCCCCAGGGCACTCAGGTAAAAGGTCTGCGCTACGACTGGTTCGGCGCGCTGGAACTGCCCTTCTCCGATAAACGTTTCGCGACCCCCGAGTATTTGGCGCGCTTCGGCTTCCTGGTCGATCCAAAACAACACGCGACGCCAGCGAATCCAGGCAACTTGCCGGTTGGATTCACCCAACACCAAAACCCCGGCAGTGATGAGCGGTATTTGGACATCACCTGCGCGGCTTGCCACACCGGAGAGTTGCGCTTCAAAGGTCAGTCGCTGCGCATTGACGGTGGCTCTGCCCACCATGTATTGCCGTCCAGCGTCCCGACCCTGCGCGGAGGCAGCTTTGGCCAGGCGTTAGTCGCAAGCCTGTTCTCGACGTATTACAACCCGTGGAAATTCGAACGCTTCGCACGTAACGTTCTTGGCCAGAATTACGACGCGCAACATGAAAAATTGCGCAGCGATTTCAAGCAATCACTGGATACCTTCATCCACGAAGCCTGGAATGACACCCATCGCGGGCTTTATCCCACTCAAGAAGGGCCCGGCCGTACCGATGCGTTTGGGCGCATTGCCAATGCGGCCCTTGGCGACGCAATTTCCGAGAAAAACTATCGCGTGGCAAACGCGCCTGTGGATTACCCGCAACTGTGGGATATCTGGAAATTTGATTGGGTGCAGTGGAACGGTTCCGCACAGCAACCCATGGCCCGCAATATTGGTGAGGCCCTGGGTGTGGGCGCCACACTGACTCTGTTTGATGCCGCAGGCCATCCCCTCACCGGCGATGCCCGTTATCCGTCAGGCGCCCGCGTCACGGACCTCTACACCATCGAGGAAACCCTGAAAGGGCTTAAAGCGCCTGCATGGCCGGAAGCGCTGCTGGGCAACATCGACCGCCCTCGGGCCGCCCAAGGAAAAACCCTGTTTGCCGATAACTGCGCGGGCTGCCATGTTCCGTTGAACAAGCCAACCCCGGAGCGCCCGTACCTCCTGAAACTGAAAATGCTCCCCGTCGAGTACATCGGCACCGATCCGAACACCGCCGATAACATTTTCAACCAGCGTTATGACCTGAGTTCCCTGAAGTGGGACCCCAAAGATCTCGCCGCATTGAACGTTAACCTAGTCCCGACCACTGACGTGCCGTTGGACACCAGCCATGTATCGATGAGCACAGGTCTGGCGTACATCACGGCTTTTGTTGAGGCTCGGGCTTACCGCGATATGAAGGCGACACCTGCCGAAGTGCAAAAGCTTGAGGGTTTCGGACTGCCCATCAGCGTACGTGAAGCGCGTACTTACCGTGCGCGACCGTTGGACGGCGTGTGGGCGACCCCGCCGTTCCTGCACAACGGCTCGGTGCCCAGCCTTTACCAGTTGCTGTCGCCGCAGGATGAACGCGCCTCGACTTTTTATACCGGCAGCGTCGAGTTTGACCCGCGACATGTGGGCTATAGCACTGAGAAATTTCCGGGTGCGTTTTTGTTCGACACGAGAATCTCTGGCAACCACAACAGCGGCCATGAATTCCGCGTCGGCCCACTTGGTAATGGCGTCATTGGCAGATTGCTGCAACCCGAAGAACGCTGGGCTTTAGTGGAGTACCTGAAGGTGCTCGGCGGCCCACTCGAATCACAACTGCCGTAAGCGCCCGCACACGCGACGGACATAAGGATCACCACATGCTGACCACCCTTTGGGTTCGCCTTGGCGCATTTCTGGGCAAAGTTTTTCTGATAGTTGTGGCGCTAGGCTTGATCGGGTGGCTACTGGCAACCACCTGGTTTGCCTGGCATTACCGTGGGCCGGTATCGGCGCAAGAGCAGATTCCGCTCGGCGAATCCGCCATGACCCAAGGCATTATCCAGACCGCGATCAGCGTCGTTGACCAACATCGGGAAAGCACTCGGTACCTACGCGACGCCCATGCAAAAGCCCATGGCTGCGTGAAGGCTGAGGTTCAGGTAGTGAGCGACCTCGCCCCGGCTCTGCGCCAAGGTGTATTCGCGGAGCCCGGCAAGGTCTGGCAAGCATCAATGCGCCTGTCCAACGGCAATGCTTATCCACAGATGGACAGTGCCAAAGACGCTCGCGGCATGGCGATCAAACTCATGGATGTGCCAGGGCCACAGCTGTTAACTGACCAACAAGGGCGCGGCGAGCAGGACTTTGTGATGTTCAATCATCCGAATTTTTTCGTCAGCGACGTGGCTGAATACGCGCAGAACATCGCCGCCCAAGCCAATGGTCAAAGCAAGCAGGCGTTCTTTCCAGGGTGGGACCCGCGTACGTGGCAAATCCGCCATATGTTCATCGCATTAGGCACCTTGGCCCCAGCGCCAAACAGTCCGACCGAGAGCACCTACTATTCGGTATCACCGTATAAATTTGGCGCGGCCAACGCCAAGTTCCGCGTCGCGCCAGACCCACAAAGTTGCCCTCAGTACAGCTTGCCGCCACAGAACCAAGGGCTACCGAACTTCTTGCGCAACGCCCTGAATCAGCAACTGTCGGCGGATCGCGTGCCCGCGTGTTTCGTGTTGCAGATCCAACGCCAGGACCCGAGCAAGTTCATGCCCATCGAAGACACCAGCATCGAATGGAAGGAAAGCGATGCACCGTTCGAGACCGTCGCCAAGGTACGAATTCCGGCCCAGGATTTTGATACCCCAGCGCTGAACCTCGCGTGCGATAACCAATCATTCAATCCATGGTTTGCCATTGAGGCACACCGCCCGATTGGCGGCATCAACCGCCTGCGCAAAGCGGTGTATGAGGCAGTGAGCGAGTATCGCCACAGTCGCAACGCCGAGCAGTAAACACTGTGAACTTTATGGAACTGCTCACGGCCCGGATGTCTGTTGAGATGCGCACCGAATCCTAATAACAGACCTTCACTGTTCGCCCAGTGTTGATCGACTCCAGTGCACAATCCGCCAACTGCAACGCATACAGACCGTCCCGTGCACTGGTGGGCAATGGCGTACCGTCGTTGAGTGCATCGATAAAATGATCCAACTCGTTGCGGTAGGCATCGGCGTAACGTTCCAGAAAGAAATTCAGCAGCGGCTCCCGGGCGTCAGTCTGAGTAGCATTCCAGAGCCGCAGCGTACTTGAACGATGATTGTCGTTAAGCAGCACCCCTTTGGCACCCGACACCTCCACCCGCTGGTCATAGCCGTACAGCGCCTCGCGGCAGCAATTGATGTGGCATTGCTTACCGGAGGCTGTGCGTAACAGCACCATGACGCTGTCGTAATCGCCGATCTCTTCCAGCCCTGGGTCCACCAGCCGACTGGCAAAGGCCGTGACTTCGGTGGGCTCCTCCCCCAGCAACATGCGCGCGGTATCGAAATCATGGATGGTCATGTCCCGCAGAATCCCGCCCGAATGCGCCAGGTATTCCCGGGATGGCAGCCCTGGGTCGCGACTGGTGATAATCACTTGACGCACTTCGCCGATTTGCCCAGCGGCGATGCCCTTACGCAGGGCCAGCATGTCGGGATCGAAGCGTCGGTTAAAGCCGAGCATCACATTTCCCTTGAGGCGTTCGACCTCATTGACTGCATGCCGCGCTTTGTCGGTATCCAGATCAATGGGTTTCTCGCACAGCACCGCTTTGCCATTGGCCACGGCCTGCAACATCAAGTCGATATGGGTGGCGGTGGGCGTACCAATTACCACGGCGTCGATGTCATGCCGCTCCATCACCGCAGCGCAATCGTACTCGGCCTCGCATTTAAACTGCGCGCTGAGCGCATCGACCCCCTCACGCCACGGGTCGGCGATCACCAGCAATTGGGCTCGGGGGTTGGCGGCGACGTTGGCCGCGTGGATCTTGCTGATACGGCCGGCACCGAGAACAGCGATTCGTAACATGGTCGAACTCCTTTATTTTGTTGTTGTTCAGGCGTTTGAGCGCATTAGTGAGGCAAATTGAACGGGGTCACCACCTGCACCTGTGAAGACGGAATGGGACCGGTTTTCCACAACCGATGAAACTGCAGGATGTGTAAAAACACATGTCGGGCATCTATGTTCAGGTTGTGGTCGATGATCGCTGCGATTTTTTCTTCCGCCAGTAATTGACGATTTTCTTCGTCCAGATCGTGGCCGATGAACACCTCAAGGGGCCGCCCCAGCGCAGCGAACGCATCGACAATTGCTCGATTTCCGCCGCCGACGCTGTACACCGCTTTCAGCTCGGGATGGGCTTTAAGTTCCTCGGTCACCCGTTTGAACGTTGGCTCGTAAACGCCATAACCGCCGCTGATGTCGAGGACCCTAAGGTGAGGGGCGCGGTTACGCAGCCACATGCGAAAGCCCATCTCGCGTTCCTCTTCCCCACGAAAGCGGTCACTGCTGAACACCACCGCAACGTCTTGCGGGTTGGGATCGAGCCAGCGTGACAGTAAATAAGCGGCGGTCTGCCCAGCGGTTCGGTTGTCCATACCGACGTAACCAATGCGCTCGCTTTGCGGTAAATCGGTCACCAGCGTCACCACCGGAACCCCGGCGGAGGTCAGTTGATTTACCGCCAGGTTTATTTGCGGTTCATCAGCCGCCTTAAGCACCACGCCTTGGCTACCAATCTCTGCACAGTGCAGGATCAAGTCGTGCATCTGCTGCGGGTCAATGTCTTCGAACAGATGAAACCGGGGAAAAATCCGGAACGGCGCCAGCCCGCCCAATTGCGCAGTCATGGCCTGCTGCACGGCATTACTGAAGCGTTTTGGCGTGTGCATGATCACGTCGATATGAAAGGTTCGGCCCACCGCCAGCCCGGTTTTTTCCTGGGCCTCCAGTTCTTCCAACGCCTGTTCGATACGCCGATTGGTTTGGTAATGAACGCTTCCGCGCTGATGCAGCACCCGGTCAACGGTAGCTTTGCTGACGCCCGCTTGGGTGGCGATTTGCTTGATGGAGAATCGTTTGGCACGGCTGAGCATGGGTGTACGGACGCCTGAGACTGAGGTTTTTATGAGGTTTGTTCGGGCTATTGTGAGGTGTTTGTAATGCTAGTCTCACTTTCTCTAGGTGTATAGCCGCTAGGTGTATAGCCGTGTAGGCCGTGTATGGCCGAACGTAACTCCAGCGCCATTGGCTTCCACGGCACCGCCCCGACAACAATAAAATCAGCAGGAGAAACTCATGTCTGAAGCCAATCTCTCAACCCCGTTTACCGGGCAATATTTTGTCGTGACCGGCAGCACCCAAGGGCTTGGCGCAGCAGTGGCTCACACCCTGGCCAAGCGTGGCGCCGCCGGTTTGATTATTTGCGGGCGTAGCCGTGGCAAAGGCGAAGAGCAAGCGCGGCAACTGGCGGCTCTCGATTGCCAAGCGTTTTTTGTTGAAGCTGACATGGAACGGGTCGAAGACTGCCGCGCGGTCATCGACGCTGCCCGCCAGCACTTCGGCACCGTGCACGGTCTGGTCAATTGTGCCGGCATGTCAGACCGCGGGACCATTCTGGATACCTCGCCGGAGCTGTTTGACCGGATCTTCGCGGTCAATGTAAGGGCGCCGTTTTTCCTGATCCAAGAAGCCATCAAGCTGATGATCAGCACTCACGTCGAAGGCTCCATCGTCAATATCCAGAGCGTCACCGGGCATGGCGGCCAATCGTTCCTCGCCGCCTATGCCGCGTCTAAGGGGGCGTTGGCGATCTTGACCAAAAACGTCGCGTTCAGCGCCTTGCGCAATCGAATTCGGGTCAACGGCTTGAATATTGGCTGGATGGACACGCCCCACGAGGATGAAATTCAGCGCCAGTACCACGGCGCGGAGGACGGCTGGTTGGCGGCCTGTGAACAGACACAACCCTTTGGGCGACTGCTCAAACCTGAAGAGGTCGCGCAAAGCGTCGCGTTCCTGCTGTCCAAAGAGTCGGGAATGATGACCGGCGCAGTGATCGATCTGGAACAAGGCATCATCGGCTGCGGCGACGGCCCGAGCCCTCGCCCAGATGCACCGCTGTCCCTTGCTGATTCGGCAGCACAGGCCGGAGTTCGGTCATGACCCCAGTGAAATCGCCCCCCTGCACTTTCGTGCGGGAAGACGCCGTGGCCCTGCCCGACTTTGCCGCCTTGTGCGAGCAAAGCGTTGACCTAGAGGACTATCCACACTGCGCCGAGGTGCAACGTAAGGTGCCAATCTATGCCGCGAGCACCCTGCGCGAGGCGTTGAACAACGATCCGACGGCACTGATGAACGAGC
>NZ_JAMFRV010000053.1 GCF_026224925.1 Pseudomonas sp.
AGCCTAATGGTCGCTAGGGAAGACATTGAGCTGCGTCGGACCAGTGAAAAAGCGCTGCGACTCACCCAGTTCTCCATCGACCAAAGCACCGTTGGCATTCTGTGGGTCAACTGGGACAGCCATGTGCGCTACGCCAACCGCGCCGCCGAGACCATGTTGGGCTACGCGATGGGCGGCGTGGTTGATCGGCCGCTAATTGATTTCGAGCCTGGCCTGCATATGGACCGCTGGCTAAACATGTGGAAACGCGCGCGCTCCACCGAGGAAAGCCCGCAAAGCTTTGAGACTAACTGCGTACGCGCCGACGGCAGCTTTTTGCCTGCCGACGTATCGTTAAGTTTTCTACGATTTAGAGATGCTGAATACCTGGTGGTGTTTCTCACCGACGTGACAGATCGGCGCAGGGCATTGGCTGCGCTGCAAGAAAGTGAAGCACGGCTGCAGGGTATTGCTGCCAACGTGCCGGGTTTGGTATTTCGGCTGGAGCGCACACAAGTCGGTGGCGCCCCCGAATTTGCCTACATCAGCGAGGGCAGTGAAAGCCTGGTGGGTTACGCGCCAGCGGCCCTGCGTCACCCTGACATGGGACTGCGCAATCTGGTCCATCCGGACGACCGTGCCGGCTATCACCTAGTGCAAGACCGCTCCTTGAACAGCGACAGTGATTGGTCGTGGCAAGGACGGATTTTGACCCGTGAAGGCGCTGAGCGCTGGGCGGAGATCAAAGCCATTGCTCGCCGTCTCGACGATGATCGAGTGGTTTGGGACGGAATTGTCTGGGACATCAGCGAAAGCAAACGTATCGAACTGCAACTGGCAAGCTCCCGCGAGCAACTGCGTGAGCTATCGGCGCACCTGGAAAGCGTACGTGAAGAAGAGAAGGCGCGGATCGCCCGGGAAGTGCATGACGAACTCGGGCAGATGCTGACTGTACTTAAGCTGGAAACGTCTATGTGCGAACTGGCTTACGCGGACCTCGACCCTGGCTTGCATGATCGGTTGAACAGCATGAAGCGCCTGATCTCGCAGTTGTTCCAGTTGGTGCGCGACGTTGCCACCGCATTGCGTCCGCCGATTCTCGATGCCGGGATCGCCTCGGCCATTGAATGGCAAGCTAGGCGGTTTGAAGCGCGAACCCAGATTCCGTGCCTGGTGCAGGTCCCGGACAACTTGCCGGCGCTCAGCGATGCCAAGGCGATTGGCTTGTTTCGGATACTCCAGGAAGCATTGACCAACGTGATGCGCCACGCGCAGGCGCACACCGTTGAGTTGAGCCTGACCTTGGAGGATGGCGTGCTGTGCATGACCGTTGCCGACGATGGGCGCGGGTTTGTCCCGGAGCAAGGTCGGCCGACGTCATTTGGTCTGGTGGGCATGCGCGAGCGGGTGTTGATGCTGGGCGGCACATTGGAACTAGACAGTGAGTCGGGTGAAGGCACAACCTTGCGCGCTTATATTCCGCTGGCCGTTTAAACATTCAGCGCCTTTGGCGTAGGAGCGAGAACAGTGATTCGTGTATTGGTTGCTGAAGACCACGCCATCGTCCGCGAGGGGCTTAAACAGCTGCTCGGGCTGGCAAAGGATTTGTTGGTGGTGGGCGAGGCCAGCAATGGCGAGCAGTTGTTGGAGACGTTACGCCATGTCGAGTGCGAAGTGGTGCTGTTGGACATCTCCATGCCGGGCGTCAACGGACTGGAGGCAATCCCGAGAATTCGTGCGCTCAACAACCCGCCAGCAATTCTGGTGTTGTCGATGCACGATGAGGCACAGATGGCTGCCCGTGCGTTGAAAGTCGGTGCAGCAGGTTATGCCACCAAAGACAGCGACCCCGCGTTGCTGCTGGCCGCCATTCGTCGAGTCGCTGCAGGCGGTCGTTACATCGACCCAGACTTGGCGGACCGCATGGTCTTCGAGGTGGGTTTGACTGACAACCGACCCTTGCATTCGCTATTGTCCGAACGCGAGTTTTCAGTGTTCGAGCGCTTGGCTCAAGGCGCCAACGTCAACGATATCGCCCAGCAATTGGCCTTGAGCAGCAAAACCATTAGCACCCACAAAGCGCGGTTAATGCAGAAACTCCACATCACCTCACTGGCTGATCTGGTGAAATATGCGATGGAGCATAAGTTGTTGTGAGGGACGCATGTCCGTCAGCGACATGTTTTTGTGCCTGACATGACACCATCGCGAGCAAGCCCTCTCTTACAATGTAATCGCGATCCCCTGTAGGCGCGGGCTTGCTCGCGATGGCAATGTCCCATCCAAAACATCAATCATGAACCGCATACCCATCCGCGCCATCTCTGTAGGGCAATCCCTACACCAATCTCTCTCTCCCCCCGATTTGCCAGAGCTGCAGCCTGATCTAGGCTTGATCCACGGCAGACAAAACAAAGGTGTGGGTAATGAGCGACGTCGATTCAAGCGCTGGGTTGAATGATGTTCTGGTCAGCTTTCGTGGCGTGCAGAAAAGCTACGACGGCGAAAACCTGATCGTCAAAGACCTCAACCTGGAAATTCGCAAAGGCGAGTTCCTTACCTTGCTCGGACCTTCTGGTTCCGGCAAAACCACCAGCTTGATGATGCTGGCAGGTTTCGAAACCCCTACCGCGGGCGAAATTAAGCTGGCCGGGCGCTCGATCAACAACGTGCCGCCGCACAAGCGCGACATCGGCATGGTGTTTCAAAACTACGCGCTGTTCCCCCATATGACCGTTTCCGAGAACTTGGCGTTTCCGTTGTCGGTACGTGGCCTGAACAAGTCGGACCTTGCCGACCGGGTCAAGCGGGCGCTGAGCATGGTGCAGCTCGACACCTTCGCTCACCGTTACCCGGCGCAGCTTTCCGGTGGCCAACAACAACGCGTGGCGTTGGCCCGGGCGTTGGTGTTCGAACCGCAGTTGGTGCTGATGGATGAACCGTTGGGTGCGCTGGATAAACAGCTGCGTGAACACATGCAGATGGAGATCAAACACTTGCACCAACGGCTTGGCGTGACGGTGGTCTACGTGACCCACGACCAAGGTGAAGCGCTAACCATGTCGGACCGGGTGGCAGTGTTCCATCAAGGCGAGATCCAGCAAATCGCCCCGCCGCGCACGTTATATGAAGAGCCTAAAAATACGTTTGTCGCCAACTTTATCGGTGAAAACAATCGCCTTAACGGCAACCTGATCAGTCGCTCGGGTGATCGCTGCGTCGTCGCGTTGGCCCGTGGTGAGAAGGTCGAAGCGTTGGCGGTGAACGTCGGCGAAATCGGCGATCCGGTGACGTTGTCGGTTCGACCTGAGCGTGTACGGGTGAACGGCCATAGCGAAAACTGTGTGAACCGGTTCTCTGGCCGCGTCGCTGAATTCATTTACCTGGGCGACCACGTGCGTGTGCGTCTGGAGGTTGCAGGCAAAACAGACTTCTTCGTCAAACAGCCAGTTGCGGAACTTGATCCGGGATTGACCGTGGGCGATGTGGTGCCAATTGGATGGCAGGTCGAGCACGTTCGCGCACTTGATCCCTTGCTGGAAGCGCTTTAACAGTCAGAGGCGAATTAATCGCCCCACGTATAACCAACACTGCACGCTGTGGAGAGAACAATAAATGCTTAAATCTTTGAAGTTCACCGCTATTACGCTGGGCATGATGTGCGCGGCGAACGCGATGGCGGCCGGCGATCTGACCGTTATTTCCTTCGGCGGTGCCAACAAGGACGCCCAGGTAAAAGCCTTCTATGCACCGTGGGAAAAAGCTGGCAACGGCAAGATTATTGCGGGCGAATACAACGGCGAAATGGCCAAAATCAAAACCATGGTCGACACCAAGAGCGTGTCTTGGGACCTGGTAGAAGTTGAATCGCCTGAGCTGTCCCGTGGTTGTGACGAGGGCATGTTCGAAGAAATCGACCCTGCATCGCTTCCGGGCACCAAAGCTGACTACGTGCCCGGCGCGATTCAGACCTGCGGCGTAGGCTTCTTCGTGTGGTCCACCGTGTTGGCTTACAACGCCGACAAGCTGGCAAGCGCACCGACTGGTTGGGCTGATTTCTGGGACACCAAGAAATTCCCAGGCAAGCGTGGCCTGCGTAAAGGCGCCAAGTACACCTTGGAATTCGCTTTGATGGCTGACGGTGTTGCACCGAAAGACGTCTACAAAGTACTGGCTGGCAAAGACGGCCAGGACCGCGCCTTCAAGAAGCTCGATGAACTCAAGCCGAACATTCAGTGGTGGGAAGCGGGCGCTCAACCGCCACAGTTCCTGAAATCCGGCGACGTGGTGATGAGCTCGGCTTACAACGGCCGTATCGCTGCCGTACAGAAAGAAAGCAACCTGAAAGTGGTCTGGAACGGCGGCGTCTACGACTTCGACGCATGGGCCATTCCGAAGGGTTCGAAAACCGCAGCCGAAGCGAAGAAGTTCATTGCTTATTCGGTTAGCCCGGAACAGCAGAAGACCTATTCTGAAAACATCGCCTACGGCCCAGCCAACACCAAAGCCGTGCCGCTGTTGGACAAAGGCATCCTGAAAGACATGCCGACTACGCCTGAAAACATTAAGGATCAGGTGCAGATCGACGTAGGCTTCTGGGCTGACAACGGTGAACAACTGGAGCAGCGTTTCACTGCGTGGGCTGCCAAATAAGCAGTTTGTGTTGAGTTAGGTCCAGGTGCAGTCCTTCCTCCTACGATGGGGAAGGACGCACTCATTGTTCAAAGATTTCCGGAGTTCGTTATGGCCATCGCAGTGCCCCTCACCGAAGGCGCCAGCCCCTCCTTGAAACAGCGTCTGGCTCGTGCTGAACGGGTTAATCGCTGGAAGGCTCAGGCATTGATTGCGCCACTGGTGCTGTTTTTGCTGCTGGTGTTTCTGGTGCCAATCGTTGCGCTGTTGTTCAAGAGCGTCGGTA
>NZ_JAMFRV010000519.1 GCF_026224925.1 Pseudomonas sp.
CGATGCCGTCTTCGATTTCGACCTTGACGGTTTTCCAGCGACCTTCGTAATTGCTCATAGCGGTTGCTCTCTTGTTGTTCGCTTGAAGATAAGCAAAAACTAAACCGCAATTATTGTTATGTCAATTAACCATTAATAATATTAATCAAATTTATGCCTGCTTGGCCGGAGAGAAACCCTCGAGACTGCTTGGCTAACGAAGGGTGCCGAAATTCACATTCGGTACGTATTGAGCGTTACGGTAGCTATCGACCGACAACCTCGGCAAACTAGATAGCTTTCTTAACTTCATTCCTGCAAGGACTCCACTTTCAATGGCCAAGCCTTCCAACATTCCCGACGCGAGTGAGGTGTTGCCCGGCAGCACCGAGGTGCAGGCGCCGCTCGACACGGCACTGGACGACCTGATCGGTTATGCCATGCGCAGAGCCCAACTCAAGTTGTTCCAGAACCTGATCGGCAGACTCTCGAACCACGACCTGCGGCCTGCGCAATTCTCCGCCATGGCGATCATCGATCGACACCCCGGGCTGATGCAGGCCGACCTGGCCAAAGCACTGTCTATCGAACCGCCACAGGTGGTGCCCCTGCTGAACAAACTGGAAAGTCGTGCACTGGCCGTAAGGGTTCGCTGCAAACCCGACAAGCGTTCCTACGGCATATTTCTCAGCAAGACCGGCGAGACCTTGCTCAAGGAGTTGAAACTCATCGCAGCTCAGAGTGATATCGACTCCACCGCCGCGCTCGATAGCGCAGAGCGCGAGGAGTTGCTCAGGCTGTTGAGAAAGGTTTATCAGGCGTGAACTTCGCTCACCGAGTCGTCCCCGCGCACGGCCAATGAACGCAAGGCCGCCCCAAGGGTGATGGACGCGTGTGGCGTCAGAGTGACGCCACCTGATTGCCCTCCTCAGCGTCTACGGCATTACCAGATAGGTAGAGGATCAGAAAGCGGGTTCGGTTTTCATCCCGGAAAATCACGCCGGCAGGAAAATCATTGCGGTAAATCGATTTAAGCGCCATCAGGCCGACATTCTTCAGCGGCCCACTCTGGATCAAATAACCCAGCCCCATCTGGAACTCACGTTCCTTGAGGTCCCCTCTTGCCGTTTAGACGGCGCCGAGCGATCAATTATGTCGCTCCTCCTGCGTCGTGGCGCTCTCAGTCAACTCTGGCAGTTGCGCTCAAGCATCACGAACGCCCAGCAATTAAAGTCGAAGCACCGGGGGAAGCTACCCCAGCTCACAACTCCAACAATAGAGCCACGTCGATGAACCTGACCAAATCTCTGCCAGCATGCCTGACTCTCAGCTTCGCATCGAAAGATACCCGAGGTGATGCTTCATGAACGCGCTCGAGTCCATCGACAGCAAAAAATCATTGGCCGCTATCTGCATGATGATGGTCATTTCTCTAGGAACGTTACAGATCCAGCCTATCCTGGGCGGAGCTTTTATCGACCAACTCGGCTTGCCGCTTAACGCAATAGGCGCCATTTTCGCAGCAGAACTTATTGCGATGGCAGTCACTTGCGGCGTTTGCGCCATGTTGATGGCGAGCGTCGACCGGCGTCGCTTTGCCTTGCTTGCCTTGCTGACCCTGGTATTAGGCAATCTGGCCAGCACTCAACTCCACAGCCAGACTTCGTTAATCATTTCTAGAATGATCTGCGGCGCAAGCGGTGGCGCTGTCATGGCCGTTGTCTACGCCACAGCAGCCCTGCGCACTTCTAAAGATGCAACTTTCGCGGTCATCAATATCGGCAACCTCCTCTGGGGCATGCTGCTCGTGACCTCCATGCCTATGATCCTGAAATCATACGGCGTGAATGGTGCGTTTTATCTATTGGCTATAGCCAGCGCTCTCGCGGCGCTGGGTTGCTGGAGGGTGCCAAAACGGTACCCTGAAGCACATCGCTTGGCGACCGGCGCGGTCCAGCCATTTGGTCTCACGTCGATCCTGTTACTTATGCTTTTTGCGCTTCTGTTTTTTGGGCATTCCGCTCTGTGGGTTTACCAAGAGCGCATCGGCAAAAGCATTGGCCTGGAGCCGCAGCAGATTGGTGGAATTCTCAGGGGCAGCATCCTTGCCGGCGCCCTTGGGGCGGGTCTGGCCGGGCTAATCGGACGTCGCCTTGGTTTGCTGTTTCCGCAATTACTGAGCTTCGGCACAGCTTTGCTTGCGACCCTGGTCATGGTCTATGGCAATAGCCCCGTTGCTTTTGTCGCCACTGCCTGCCTGATCCATATGGTGTGGTTTTTCAGCCTACCTTACCTGCTTTCCATGGCGGCCGAGTTGGACCCTTCCGGCCGACTGGCCGGGCTGGGCAACGCCGCAATTTTTATCGGCCAAGGGCTAGGCCCATTTGGTGCAGCACTTGTCGTCGGTGAGGGACACTTCCGGGCAGTTGGATGGCTGGCTGCCTCAGCCTATTTGGTAGCCTTGGTTATCTCGTGTCTGGTCGTTGCGCGCTTTCGTCGAGGCATGAAGCCTTCGGGGCCAGAAATGTCCGCTCAGTCGGCCTGATACGCACTTAGAAAATGGTAACTGAGGACGCCACAGCATGATTGATCTGGTCGGGCGGTAGCGCCAAATCCAGGTCCCACAACTGGCGTTCAAGGATTCCCCACCCTAAAAATGAACGAAACTGTACATTAATGAGATTGCCTGATGACCATTACATTCCCTCAAACCCCTGAATTTTCCGGCGCTCTCTATACACCCAACCGCGTAGAAGCAGAGGTGTTCGACCTCGAGATTGAAGGCACCCTTCCCGCCTCGATCCGTGGGACTTTTTATCAGGTCGCGCCAGACCCGCAGTACCCACCTATGCTGGGCACCGATATCTTTTTCAACGGTGACGGAGTGGTCAGCGGCTTCTATTTTGCGGACGGCAAGGTATCGATGCGACGCCGCTACGTGAAGACTGATCGTTTGATGGCTCAGCGCCGCGAAGGTCGCTCGCTCAATGGTATCTATCGAAACGGCTACACCAATGACCCGCTCGCTGCGAAAAACAACACGACCGCTAATACAACCGTGATGCCGCACAACGGCGTCCTGCTTGCACTCAAAGAAGATGCCATGCCCTGGGCAATGGATCTCGAAACGCTGGAGACCCTCGGCGAATGGAATTTTGACGACCAGGTCAAATCGGCGACGTTTACAGCTCATCCCAAGCTCGACCCAGCTACAGGAAACCTCTCGGCATTCAGCTATGAAGCCAAAGGGGACGGCACGCCCGACCTGGCATATTTCGAAATCTCGCCGGACGGAAAACTGCTGCATGAGATCTGGTTCCAGGCGCCTTATGCGGCCATGGTTCATGATTTCGCGGTTACCGAACGGTACGTAGTGTTCCCGATTATTCCGTTGACAGTTGACGTCGAACGTATGAAAAACGGGGGGCCGCATTTTCAATGGCAACCCGATCTACCTCAGCTTTTCGCCGTGGTGCCACGGGATGGACGCGCGGAAGATGTTCGTTGGTTCAAGGGCCCCAAGGACGGGTTCCAAGGCCATACGCTCAATGCCTTCGATGACAATGGCAAGGTTTACGTAGATATGCCGGTCACCGGCGGGAACATCTTCTACTTCTTTCCACAAGCAGACGGTTATGTCCCACCGCCTGAAACTCTGGCTGCAAGCCTGATGCGCTGGACCTTCGACCTGACCAGTTCGCAGGACGAAATTCAACCGCAGCCGTTGACTGACTACCCCTGCGAGTTCCCGAGGTGTGATGACCGCTACATCGGTCGAAAGTACGAACACGGCTTCATACTCGCCTTTGATCCACAGCGCCCATACAACCCTGCGAATGGAGCGATGCCGTTTCAATTCTTCAACCTGCTGGCTCATGTGAACCTGAAAACAGGAACCACCGACGCCTGGTTTCCCGGTGAC
>NZ_JAMFRV010000520.1 GCF_026224925.1 Pseudomonas sp.
AGGCGGTGCGCGAGTTCGTCGCACCGTTGGGGCGTGCCGGCCATCCTGAAGAAATCGCCACATTGGTGGCCTTCCTGCAGTCGCAGCAAGCATCCTTTATCCATGGCAGCGTGGTGTTTATCGATGGCGGTATGGACGCCATGGTCCGTGCATCGCGTTTTTAAAAGGAACTCCCCATGAATAAAGTGGCATTCATCACCGGCGCCAGCCGTGGCATCGGTCGCGAGGCGGCGCTGGCGTTCGCCCATGCCGGTTTCGATCTGGCAATCAGTGCGCGCACTCTCGACGAGGGCGAACAGCATCAGCACGCCCTGCGCGATGCCGCCGGGGCGCCGCTGTCGGGCAGCCTCAACAGCACCGCCGAAGCCGTCCGCGCCCTCGGTCGGCGGGTATTGGTGGTGCCGATGGACCTGCTCGACAGCGCCTCGGTCCTCGGCGCCTGGCAGTCGGTGCTGGCCGAATACGGGCGCGTCGACGTGCTGATCAATAACGCGATTTATCAGGGCCGTGACCTCAACACGGGGTTTATGGACCTGCAACCGCAAACACTGGAGCGGATGTTCCAAGGCTACATTCTGGCGCCGTTCCTGTTAACCCAAGCAGTCGCCGCGCAGATGGTCGAGCAGGGCTCCGGGGTGGTGATCAACGTGACCTCTGGCGCAGGCGAAAGTGACCCTCCCGTCGCGGCGAGCAAGGGTGGCTGGGGTTATGCCTACGGTGCGGGTAAGGCGGCGGTATCGCGCCTGTCCGGGATACTGACGACGGAGTTAGGTGACGCGGGTGTGTGTGCCTACACCCTCAATCCGGGAGTGGTGACCACCGAGGCACTCAAAGTGACGATTGGCGAGAAGGGGGTGATCGCCCTGCGTGCCGGGAGTTGTCCGCCCTATGTTCCAGCAGCCGTGATGGTGTGGTTGGCGACTGCGCAAGAGGCGCCGCGTTATCAGCGCAGAACCCTTGCAGCGCAGCCTTTTGCACTGGAGCATGGGATCGTTGCCGATTGGCGTTGAATAGCTGAGTTCAGCGTCTGCGACAGGTCAACCTGTGGCAGGCGCTGGGGTGCAGGGCAGGGACTCAGGCTTGGCGACGCTGGCGGGCCAGAGTCATTGCAGTGTCTTCGATCATGTCCTCTTGGCCACCGACCATGCCGCGACGGCCCATTTCTACCAGGATCTCCCGCGCCGACACGCCGTATTTCTTCTCAGCGCGCTTGGCAAACAATAAGAATGAACCGTAGACCCCGGCGTAACCCATGGTTAGGGCATCGCGGTCGCTACGAATCGGGAAGTCCATGATAGGCACCACCAAATCCTCGGCGACATCCTGGATGCCGAACACACTGACGCCGGTTTCGATGCCCATGCGGTCGCACACCGCCACCAGTATTTCCATCGGTGTATTGCCGGCACCCGCACCAAGGCCCGCGCAGGCGGCGTCGATACGGTTGGCCCCAGCGGCGATGGCGGCGATCGAGTTGGACACTCCCATCGACAGGTTGTGGTGGCCATGGAAACCGATTTCCGTCTCTGGTTTAAGCGCCGCGCGCATCGCCGCTACTCGAGCCGAGACATCATGGGGCAGCAAGTAGCCCGCTGAGTCAGTCAGGTAGATGCAGTTGGCGCCATAGCTTTCCATCAGCAGGCCTTGTTTGACCAGGCCTTCCGGGCTGTTCATGTGGGCCATCATGAGAAAACCCACGGTGTCCATGCCCAGATTTCGGGCATGGGAAATATGCTGCTCGCTGACGTCGGCTTCGGTGCAGTGGGTAGCCACGCGGATGGTGTTGACCCCGAGTTCGTAGGCCATGTTCAGATGGTCGACGGTGCCGATGCCCGGTAGCAGCAAGGCCGAGACTTTGGCTTTTTTCATCAGCGGAATCACCGCTGACAGATATTCTTCGTCGGTGTGCGCGGGGAAGCCGTAGTTGACTGAGCTGCCGCCCAAGCCATCACCGTGGGTCACTTCGATCAGCGGTACGCCCGCCGCGTCGAGGCCGCAGGCGATGTCTTTCATCTGTTGCAGGCTAATCTGGTGGCGCTTGGGGTGCATGCCATCGCGCAGGCACATGTCGTGAACGGTGATGCGTTTTCCACGAAGATCCATGGTCGACTCCTTAAGCATGGGCGGGTTGGGCGGGGCTGGCTTGCAGCACCAGTGCGCCTTTGAGGATTTCTTCGGCGAACATCTCGGCGGTGCGCGCCGCGGCGGCGGTCATGATGTCGAGGTTGCCAGCGTACTTGGGCAGGTAGTCACCAAGGCCCTCGACTTCCATGAAGATTGACACGCGGTTGCCGTCGAACACTGGGCCGTTGACCAGCCTGTAGCCCGGCACGTAGCGCTGCACTTCAAGAATCATCGCTTCGATAGCCGCGGTGATCGCCGGTTGGTCAGGCTCGGTGGCGGTCAGGCAGTGCACGGTGTCACGCATCATCAGCGGTGGCTCGGCGGGGTTGATGATAATAATCGCCTTGCCTTTTTTTGCGCCTCCGACCTTTTCCACTGCACTGGACGTGGTGCGGGTGAATTCGTCGATGTTTTTCCGGGTGCCCGGGCCGACCGATTTCGAGGCGGCGGTGGCGATGATTTCCGCGTACTCCACCGGTTGCACACTGGACACGGCGGCGACCAGCGGAATGGTGGCCTGGCCACCGCAGGTGACCATGTTGACGTTCATCACGCCCAGGCTAAGGTTGGCCTTGAGGTTAACCGGTGGCACGCAGTACGGGCCGATAGCCGCCGGGGTCAAATCAATCATCAACACGCCCAGGGCATTGAGCTTGCGCGAGTTCTGCGCATGCACGTAGGCCGATGTGGCGTCGAAGGCGATCTGGATCTGGTCGTCGAGGACGTGCGGCAACAAGCCATCGACGCCCTCGGCGGTCGTTTTCAGGCCCATCTCACGGGCTCGCGCCAGGCCTTCGGAGGTGGCATCAATGCCGACCATCCAGACCGGTTCAAGCACTTCGCTGCGTAGCAGTTTGTACAACAGGTCGGTGCCGATGTTGCCTGGCCCGATCACCGCGCATTTGATCTTTTTGCTCATGGTCTATGGCTCCAGAGGAAGAAAGGGGAAGAAAGTCAGGGCACGAAGCGCAGGCTGGCATGACCCAGCCCGCTCATGGACAGAGTGATGCGGTCGCCGGCCACCACTGGGACCAGCGGCGCCAGGGCGCCGGAAAGAATGATTTCGCCCCGGCGAAACGGAATGCCCAGCTCGCCCAAGGTATTGGCCAGCCACGCCACCGCTTTGCAGGGATGACCTTGCACCGCGGAACCGAAGCCGCTGCCGGCCGGCTGGCCATTTTTAAGCAACTGCATTTCGACCTTGGCCAAGTCGATCCTACGTGGGTCGACACGCTGTATGCCGAGGGCGAACACCCCGCAAGAGGCGTTGTCGGCCACGGTGTCCTGAATGCGGATCTGCCAGTCGTCGATCCGCGAGTCGACGATCTCGAAGCACGGCGCGACCCATTGGCTGGCCGCCAGCACGTCCTCGGCGCTGATACCGGGGCCTTGCAGGTCTTCGCCGAGGATAAAGGCTATTTCGCCTTCGGCCCGTGGCTGGATCAGGTTGTGCTGGGCCAGGCTGATATCGCTGGCCTCTTCGACCTGCATGGCGTCGGTGAGGAAGCCGAAATCCGGTTGATGGACATCGAGCATTTCCTGGACGGCGCGGCTGGTAACGCCGATTTTTTTGCCAATAACCCGCTCGCCAAGGGCTTCACGGCGCTGCAGAAAATGCAGGGAAATCCGGTACGCCTGCTCGAGGGTGATCTCTGGGTAGCGCCTGGTCAGGGGCGCGAGTGTCTGGCGGGTGCGCAGGGCGTTGAATAGTTCGTCGCCGAGGGCTTTGGTTAAATGGGCGTCCATGGCAGAGGCTCTTGATAAAGGGAAAAAAAGCCTGCCCCAAACGATTCCGGAGCAGACATAGAGGAGCGGCTTTAGCCGGGCCAGACCGTCGAGTCGGCGCCGCCATCAACATCGATAATCTTGCCAGTGACCCACGCAGACGCCGGGCTCGCCAGGTACAGCGCGGCGGCGGCGATGTCTTGCGGTGTGCCCAGGCATCTGAGCGGGGTATTGGCTTCCATGGTCTGGCGCATGGTGGCTGGCATCACACCGTTCAGCGCTTCGGTCAGGGTTGGGCCAGGAGCAACGGCGTTGACCCGTATCTGCGGCGCGAAGTCCTGGGCCAACAGTCGGGTTAAATGGCTGAGGGCGGCTTTGGCGGTGCCGTAAGCACTGAAATGGCGCTGCGCATACCGTGCCGCCACCGAACTGATATTGAGGATGTTGCCGCCACCGGCTTCACGCATCAGCGGCACGCACAACTGGCAGAAGGCATAGGCGGTGGAAACATTGAAGTTCAGCACCTGGCCGAACTGCTCAGGGCTCATGGCCAGCGGGTCATTAGGGCCACCGCCACCGACGTTGTTCACAAGGTGAGTAATACGACCCAACTGCTCGTGGCTGTGTCTGACCAGTGCCTGGCGCTGCTCGGCGTCGTTGACGTCGCAGGCAATCGCCAGAGCACGCCGACCGAAGCCGCGCACTTCCTCGGCAACGGCTTGCACCTCTTCAAGCGAACGGGCGCAACACACCACGTCGGCACCGGCTTCGGCATACGCCAGGGCAATCGCCCGACCTATACCTCGGCTACTGCCGGTGACGATGGCGACGCTACCGTCCATTTGGAAACGCTGCAAAATACTCATGGGGTGCCCTGGCTCCGGGATGGATTAATGGGTCGGCTGTTATATAGACCCAATATCGCGACCAGGGCTTGCGCCGGCATCGTCTCAATGGACTAGCGGGCCTGCCTGCCTGCATAGCGCTTGAGTCCTAGTCCACTTTGACGATGAACGATTTGCCGCTCGATCCGATGATCCATGACAGCTGGCGCAATGGCGCAGTGTGATTGGGAGATTTGAGTGATGCAGAGCATGCGAGAAAAGACCCCGGACGAACGTGATCTGGTCGAACGTGCGCGGCGCCTGGTGCCGGCACTCAAGGCACGCACGGCGCAGGCCGACAAGGATTTGAAAGTACCCGAAGAGAGCATCGCCGCGCTGCAGGCCGCTGGACTGCTGCGCGCTTTGCAGCCGCGCGTTTTTGGCGGTTATGAAGTGGACCCACGAACCTTCTTCGAGATTCAGACGATTCTCGCCGAAGGCTGCATGTCCACAGCTTGGGTCTACGGCGTGATGGGGGTCCACCCCTGGCAGTTGGCGCGCTACCCGATCGAGGCGCAGCGCGAGGTCTGGGGCGACGATCACAATACGCTGATTTGCTCGACCTATATGCCGTCCGCCAAGGTCACGGTGGTCGAGGGCGGCTACCGCATCAGCGGCCGCTGGGGATTTTCCAGCGGTAGCGAGCACTGCCACTGGGTGTTGCTGGGCGGCATCCTGCCCGCGGACGGCGACTTTGCCCCTGAGCACGGCACCTTCCTGCTGCCACGCAAGGATTACCAGATAGAGCGCAACTGGGATGTTATGGGGCTGCGCGGCACCGGCAGCCACGACATCGTCGTCGAGGACGTGTTTGTGCCGGCGCATCGCGTGCAGCGCACCAATAACTGGACCCTCGAAGCAACGCCGGGACGCTTGGTCAACACTAACCCGATCTATGCAATTCCATTCGCTCAGGTGTTTTCCCGTGCGGTTTCGACCTCGGCCATTGGCGCGCTTCAAGGGGCGATCAATGAGTTTCGCGAGAACGCCGCCAAGCATATTGGCAAGCACGGCGCGCGCACTGCCGACGATCCGGTGGCGCAAACCGCCGTCGCTGAAGCGACCATCACCGTC
>NZ_JAMFRV010000521.1 GCF_026224925.1 Pseudomonas sp.
GCCTTCGCAAGCAAGCTTGCTCCCACAGGTTTTGCAGCGACTTGGGCAATGGCGGGGTTTTCTGTACTGAAACCAATACAGCGGAACGATATCGCTACAACCCCCTGCACACCGCCGACCGCAAGGCTCTGATCCTATAAGCATTTTCAATTGTGTTTCCGCTGTAGCGATTTCGCTACAGCACTGAAATCCACGTCGAACTCAAAACCCCTTAAATCATTGATTTAACTCGATTAATTAACCTTGGCCGCAAACTTGCTATGTATTCCGCATTACGTTCGTGCGGATCACGGGCTTTTGCGTCTTTGAGGAGTTTTTATGAGCGAGTTGCGATTCACGGTCGATCACGAATGGTTACGTGCCGAAGCAGACGGCAGCGTCACGGTCGGCATTACCCCTTACGCGCAAGAGTCGCTGGGCGACGTGGTGTTCGTGCAACTCCCGGAACTGCAGGCCTACACTCAACACGCCGAAGTCTCGGTGGTTGAGTCGGTTAAAGCCGCCAGCAGCATCAACATGCCCCTCAATGGCGAAGTGGTTGAAGTCAACACGGTGCTCGACGCCACCCCAGAGCTGGTTAACGAAGATGCGGCCGGTGCAGGCTGGTTCTTCCGCTTCGTTCCTGAAGACGCTAACGCCATCAACGGCTTGCTCGACCAAAACGCGTATGACCGCCTGATCAAAGCCAACGCCGACGCCTGAGGAATAGACATGACTGACCGTATCGAGTTGAGCACCGCCAACGAATTTATCGCACGCCACATCGGCCCGCGCCCGGCTGACGAAAAGGCCATGCTCACCCTCCTGGGTTTCGATTCCCTGGAAGCGTTGAGCGCCGCCGTCATCCCTGAAAGCATCAAAGGCACCAGCGTCCTCGACATGGGCCCTGGGCAAAGCGAAGCTGATGCCTTGGCCTCGATCAAAGTTATCGCCGGCAAAAACCAGCTGTTCAAGACGTACATCGGTCAGGGTTACTACAACACTCACACGCCGGCGCCTATCCTGCGCAACCTGCTGGAAAATCCAGCTTGGTACACCGCCTACACGCCGTATCAGCCAGAGATTTCCCAAGGTCGCCTGGAGTCGTTGCTGAACTACCAGACCCTGATCAGCGACCTGACCGGCCTGCCGATCTCCAATGCCTCGTTGCTCGATGAAGCCACCGCCGCTGCCGAAGCCATGACCTTCTGCAAACGCCTAAGCAAGAACAAAAGCAGCCAATTGTTCTTCGCCTCCAGCCATTGCCACCCACAAACCCTCGACGTGTTGCGCACCCGTGCCGAGCCCCTGGGCATCACGGTAGTGGTCGCGGATGAACGCGAACTGACCGAAGTCGGCGAATATTTCGGCGCACTGCTGCAGTACCCCGCCAGCAATGGCGACGTGTTCGACTACCGCGACCTGGTAGAGCGTTTCCACGCAGCCCACGCACTGGTTGCCGTAGCGGCTGACCTGCTGGCCCTGACCTTGTTGACCCCGCCGGGTGAGTTCGGCGCAGACGTGGCCATTGGCAGCGCACAACGGTTTGGCGTACCACTGGGATTCGGCGGCCCGCATGCGGCCTACTTCTCTACCCGCGACGCATTCAAACGCGACATGCCGGGCCGTCTGGTCGGCGTGTCGGTTGATCGTCATGGCAAGCCTGCGTTGCGTCTGGCCATGCAAACCCGCGAACAACATATCCGCCGCGAAAAGGCCACCAGCAACATCTGCACCGCGCAGGTCCTTCTGGCGAATATTGCCAGCATGTACGCCGTGTACCACGGTCCGCGTGGCCTGACGCAAATCGCCAAACGCACCCATCAGTTGACCGCGATTTTCGCCCAAGGCCTGAGCCAGTTGGGTTTGAATGTCGAGCAGGAATCCTTTTTCGATAGCCTGACCCTGGTGACCGGCGCGGACACCGCGACTCTGCACGCCAAGGCCCGCACGCAACAGATTAACCTGCGTGAAATCGACGCCCAGCGCCTCGGCCTGTCGTTCGACGAAACCACTCAACAGGCTGACGTTGAAGCGCTGTGGCAGGTCTTTGCTGCAGGTGGGCAAAGCCTGCCGGACTTCAAGGCGCTGGCTGACAGCGTCGAATCGAAGCTGCCTGCCGCGCTGTTGCGCCAGTCGCCGATTCTCAGCCACCCGGTGTTCAACCGCTATCACTCCGAAACCGAGCTGATGCGCTACCTGCGCAAACTGGCGGACAAAGACCTGGCACTGGATCGCACCATGATCCCGCTGGGCTCTTGCACCATGAAGCTTAACGCCGCCAGCGAAATGATCCCGATCACTTGGGCCGAGTTTGGCAACCTGCACCCGTTCGCGCCTGCCGAGCAGAGTGCTGGTTATCAACAATTGACCGACGAACTGGAAGCGATGCTCTGCGCCGCCACCGGTTACGACGCCATTTCGTTGCAGCCGAACGCTGGCTCTCAGGGTGAATATGCCGGCCTGCTGGCGATTCGTGCGTACCACCAGAGCCGTGGCGACGAACGCCGCGACATCTGCCTGATTCCGTCTTCCGCCCACGGCACCAACCCGGCGACTGCCAACATGGCAGGTATGCGCGTGGTTGTAACGGCGTGTGATGCACGCGGCAACGTCGATATCGAAGACTTGCGCGCCAAAGCCATCGAGCACCGCGAACACCTCGCCGCGCTGATGATCACCTACCCGTCGACCCACGGCGTGTTCGAAGAAGGCATCCGCGAAATTTGCGGCATCGTTCACGACAACGGCGGCCAGGTGTACATCGACGGCGCCAACATGAACGCGATGGTCGGCCTGTGCGCACCGGGCAAGTTCGGCGGCGACGTGTCGCACTTGAACCTGCACAAAACCTTCTGCATTCCCCACGGCGGTGGCGGCCCAGGCGTTGGCCCAATTGGCGTCAAATCGCACTTGACCCCATTCCTGCCGGGCCACGCCAAGATGGAACGCAAAGTCGGTGCAGTCAGCGCAGCCCCGTTTGGCAGCGCGAGCATTTTGCCGATCACCTGGATGTACATCCGCATGATGGGCGGTGCTGGCCTCAAGCGCGCTTCGCAGTTGGCGATTCTCAATGCCAACTACATCTCGCGCCGTCTGGAGGAGCATTACCCTGTGCTGTACTCCGGCAGCAACGGCTTGGTCGCACACGAATGCATCCTCGACCTGCGCCCACTGAAGGACAGCAGCGGCATCAGCGTTGATGACGTCGCCAAGCGCCTGATCGACTTCGGTTTCCACGCGCCGACCATGTCGTTCCCGGTGGCTGGTACCTTGATGATTGAGCCGACCGAAAGCGAATCCAAGGAAGAACTGGACCGCTTCTGTGACGCCATGATCCACATCCGCGAAGAGATTCGTGCAGTGGAAAGCGGTGCGCTGGACAAAGACGACAACCCGTTGAAAAACGCACCACACACAGCAGCCGAAATCGTTGGCGAATGGACTCACCCGTACAGCCGCGAACAAGCGGTGTACCCGGTGGCTTCGTTGATCGACGGTAAATACTGGCCGCCCGTGGGCCGCGTCGACAACGTGTTTGGCGACCGCAACCTGATCTGTGCGTGCCCGTCGATCGAGAGCTATCAGGACGCTTGATTTCGATGGGGCTACTGTGGCGGTGTGACTGACACACCGCCTTCGCGAATTGCTTGACGCTATGTACCTGAGACCACGCACAACAACAAAAACCCGGAGTGCACCATGTCACTGAGCGTGTTTGACCTGTTCAAGATCGGCATCGGGCCCTCCAGCTCGCACACTGTTGGCCCAATGCGTGCCGCAGCGCGATTTGCGGAAGGTCTACGCCGCGATAATTTATTAACCAGCACGGCCAGCATCAAGGTCGAGCTGTATGGCTCGCTGGGCGCTACCGGCAAAGGCCATGGCAGTGACAAAGCCGTGTTGCTGGGTCTTGAAGGCGAGCACCCGGACACCGTCGACACTGAAACCGTGGCTGAGCGGTTGCTACAGATTCGTGGCAGTGAACGCCTGAATCTGCTCGGCGAACACAGCATCCCGTTCATTGAAAAACAACACCTGGCGATGATTCGCAAACCGTTGGCGTTCCACCCCAACGGCATGATTTTCCGCGCCTTCGATACCGCCGGTTTGCAAATCCGTAGCCGCGAATACTATTCA